>CANKON010000001.1 GCA_947484105.1 Methylococcaceae bacterium
AACTATTTTCAACCTCACGAGTAATTTCACTCAAAATATGACGTAATTTTTCATCGTTGGCGTGGACACGTTCAGCAGCTGATAATGTGCGTGATGCTTTATTTTTCTGAATGATGAACCATTGCGAACTTAGCATAACCATTGTTGCAATGCCTAAAAACACCACGTTTTCATAATCACCAAAGAGTGCATTTAAATCGGCGTTAAACACCGCAACACACCCAATAATTAGAAGCATTATAAAACCTGTCATTAACATGACTTTTTCAGCTCTAAATTGCATGATGTTTTCAGATTTTGTTGTCATAAAAACCTAAGCCCCAGGCACAACTTGTTTAATAATTTTAAGTAAATCCGTACCACCAACAGGTTTTACGAGCCAACCTGTTGCACCTGCTTTTTTACCTTCTTCGCGCATTCCAACTTGACTTTCAGTTGTCAATGTCAAAATTGGCGTGAAACGCAGAATTGCGCGAGCTTTTTTAATGAGTTCAAGACCGCCCATATTGGGCATATTGATGTCGGTAATAATTAAATCGGGTTTTAAGCCAGCGGTTAATTTTGCTAGTGCTTTAACACCATCTGAGGCGGTTTCAACTTTATAACCCGCCATTTCAAGTGTTCCCTTAACGCTCATAACCATCGTTGCAGAATCGTCTACGATTAAAATCGTTTTTGCCATAGTGAATACTCCTTAATTTCCTTAATTTTTATGCTGTAATAGTTGGTTGATTATGGCCACTAACTCTTTGCCAGGAACGGGTTTGACTAACCAGCCTGTTGCACCCACTTTTTTGCTTTCTTCGCGTAAATGCTTTTGCGTCGTCGTTGTAAAAGCAAGAATCGGTTTAAAACGAAATTTAGTCATTGCACGAATGTTTTTAATAAGTTCAATGCCGTTCATATTTGGCATACTCATATCCGTAATGATTAAATCAGGATTTAAGCCTTGTTCTAATCTTGCCAATGCAAGCACGCCATCTAATGCCGTTTCAACAACGAAGCCTTCAAACTCTAAGCTATGTTTCAAACTCATTAACATGGTTTCAGAGTCATCTACGAGAAAAATAAGTTTTGCCATTTTAGCTTTCCAAATGTGTGTTTAAAAATTTTTACCAAAAAACGTATGTACGTCCTTAACGATAAGCATTTTAACGCACTTTTAAATAATTCAATTCGCCAATGCCCAATTCAACCATTTTTGCAAATTTTCATCTTTGGATTCTGCGGCAATCGTAGGCTTTACTACCATTAAAACTTGCAAATTTGCTGCATGAATGTGTGTACAAGCCGCTAAATTGATTTTACCTTTTGGATTTTTCACCAACCAATCAAGCAAACCTTCTGCATCTTCAACGCTGACGTTTTCACTGAAAATGGCTAATGCTTTTTTATATTCAATGCCCATAACTAAATTAGCTCCCGAGGATTTAAAACCATCAAAACAGAACCATCACCAAGCAACGCTGCGCCTGAATACCCAGATAAACCGCCTAAAATACCTACCATCGGTTTCAAAATAATATCGACCGTTTCACGGAAATCATCAACCAAAATGCCCACATTTTCACCGTGAACACGCACAATCAATGTTGCAAATTCCTTGTCTTCGTTGGCCACTTGTTCAACATTTTGTGCGAGCAAATCGTTTAATGAAAGCAACGGCACAATGCGACCGCGTAAAACAGTAGTTTGTTTTTGTTTGATATTGCGAATTTGATTGAATGGCACGCGCACCGTTTCAACAACCATATCCATCGGTACGCCAAAGATTTGTTTATTTGACTCAATGATCATGACATTTGTCACCGCCATTGAAAGTGGCAATGATAAAAATAAGCGTGTGCCTTTGCCTGTTTGGCTTTCAATACCAACCGTGCCATTGACTTTTTCAACCGCCGAGCGAACAACGTCCATGCCAACACCACGACCCGATAAATCTGAAATCACATCAGCCGTTGAAAAACCTGCGGCAAAAACTAAATTCACCGCGTCTTGATCGCTGATGCGTTCAAGTGTGGTTTCATCAATTAAGCCTTTTTCATAGGCTTTATTTTTAATCACGTCAGGGTCAATACCTTTACCGTCATCAATAATTTCAATTAACACACGGTCTGATTCTTGACTTGCACGAATGAGCAATTTGCCTTCAGCAGGTTTGCCTGCAGCGGCTCGTACTTCAGGCGATTCCAAACCGTGATCCAAACTGTTTCGCACAATATGAATCAACGGATCGGCTAATGCTTCAATGATATTTTTATCCGCTTCAGTGGTTTCACCTTCTAAAACAAGGTGAACTTCTTTACCGAGTTTGCGTGAAATATCGCGCACCATGCGTGGGAATCGTTGAAAAATAAACGACACAGGCATCATACGAACTTGCATGATTGTGTCTTGCATTTCTTCTGCAACACGGTTAATGACGGCATATTGTGCTTTGATTTCACGCGACAATTCACGCACGCCAAAAACAGTTTCAGCACGATTTGCCAAATACGGTAACGCATTTTTGGCAACAACCATTTCGCCGATTAAATTCATTAAACGATCAATTTTTTCTTGATCGACTTTAAGCGTTTTCGATGCTGCTGCGCTAGCATCTTCTGAACGACGATTAAATTTGATTTCAGGCGAGGCATCCAATTTTTCAGTATTTGCTTCAGACTCTGTTGCCTTGAGTGCAATCGGTTTTTGTGTTTCTTGAATTACCTCATCATTGGTAATTTGTGCTGGAGTAGTTATTTCAGCCGTTTCAACCGTTTCTTCAACGAGACTTTCAAAGTCTTTGCTATACGTTTCTAACCAAACAAGTAGAGGCTCTGAACTGCTTTGAGCAAGCGCATCGTTTAACGCTTCGTCTAAGTTTTCAAGGGCTTCATTTTTGTGTAACGCTTGGCAGCAACCTTTTAATGTTAAAGCAACCGCTTTTAAACGCCCTACAAGCCATGCATTATTTGTGTTAGGTAGATTTAAAATCTCTTTTTGCGAATGAATAATTGCATTAACTCGTGCTTGCTCTTCTTTTGATAAATGCACGCTGTTTGATTCAGTGGGTTCATCAATTTTTGCATTTGTCACAGTTTCAACATGAACAGTATCATTTTCTGCCAACAATTTTTCATCAGAAACAACGCTTTCAATTATTGGAATTGTGAGAGAAAAAGTGTGTAAAGATTCCAGCAACGCGCTGTGCAATGCGCCATTAGTTTCATCGAGTTCTAATATCAAAAGTAGCCAACGCAAAGCAGATGAACACCATAAAGCAGGTGACGATAATTCAAGCATCGTGCTGGTTAATTGACGCAAGCCTTCGGTATTATTTTTGGCTAATAATGTTTGCGCTTGCTCAATAAAATCATCATAGACAGGCTCATTATTGTGTTCACCCATTGGCGAAATTAAGTCATTTGCTTGTGTAATGATTTCAAAGCGCACTTCTTCTGGTACATAACGAAATAACTCGTGTAATTCGGAAATATCTGCGCTGGTTATAACTTGAAATGTTAATTTGCAATCATAAGCATCCATTTCAGCTAGCGGTGCATTATTTGAAGTCGTAATTGAACTCCAAATAACTTCTGGAATTTGACGCACTAAAAAGAACGGATCCTCGCCTTTGAAAAAACATTCTGGATCTGGCGTGTACATAAGCCAAATTACAGAATTACCGATTTTTAAATCACGATACGATTGCATCGCAGTCGCCTCGGGCAATTCCAATTCTGACACATTGAATTCAACACTTTCTTCTAATGCGCCACTGCTTTCAAGCAAAATGGCAACCGCTTCTGAATCAGAACCTAGGTTAGTATCAATAATTAACGCGCGTAACGCTTTTGCAAGTGCAGCAGATGTATTGGTATATTGATTACTCAGCTCACCAGTCCCTTCAATTTCATCAATTAACACACTGACAAAATCCATTGCCTCAAGCAATTGATCCGCTAATGTTTGCGAATAATTAACTCGTCCGTTTCGCACGGAATCCATTAAGTCTTCACTTGCGTGCAGAACGCGCGTCATTTCTGGAAAGTCGAATAAACCGCTGTTGCCTTTTAAGGTATGCACAAAACGAAATAATTCCACCATAAATTCGGTGTTATCGGGTTCGTCTTCGAGTTGCATCAATTTTTCACCAATGCCTTGCAGGAAATCACGTGATTCCGATAAAAATTGTTCTAATAACGCATTCATTTTATGCACCCTCTCCTAATAATAAACGGGTGTAACTCAGTAAGTCGTTGGGTCTGACAGGTTTTACCAAATACAAATTTGCCCCTGCGCTATACGCTAACACTTGATCATTTGACGCGCTTTCGGTCGAAACCATAATGGCGGGAACTTGATTGATGTCTTTTTGGCTGCGAACTTCTTTTAAAAATCCATAACCGTCCATTTTTGGCATATTGATGTCAACAATATATAAATCGAAATGCGTCGTTAAGGCTTTTTCTAAGGCTTCAATTCCGTTAATCGCTTCTTCAGTGTGATAACCTGCCTCAATTAAAATGTTGCAGTGATACATACGAACCGTTGCCGCATCATCAATGACTAAGATATTTTTCATCTGTCCTCCACAGGTTTTTGATACACAATCGCTTCAGGGAATTTTTGCACTTTGAATAATGATGAGATTCGACTCATCGATTCTGAATGTCCTAAACAGACAAAACCACCTGTTTTCATTGCATCAAAAAAGACCTCGGCAGCTTGGCGGCGCGATATATCATCAAAATAAATCAATAAATTACGGCAAAAAATGACATCGATATTGCGATAAGAACGCACTTCGAGCGGATTCATAATGTTGACGCGAGTAAATTCAACAGCCTGACGTAAATCTTCACAAATTTGATAACCGCCATTTTTGTAATTGAAATACTTCGTTAAAATTTTATCAGGCAAGTTTTGTACCGAACGCGGGGAATAATGTCCTTTTTGCGCTTGGGAAATAATTTGTGTATCGATGTCAGAAGAAATAATTTCAACATCATAATTTTCAATATCGCGCCAATACTCAAGCAAATAAATTGCAATCGAATAAGGCTCTTCACCTGAAGATGATGGCACAGACCAAATGCGAATTGGGGAGTTATCTGTTTTTGCTTTCGTAATCGCTGGCAAAATGGAATTGACTAGGCACTTAAATTGATATTCTTCACGGAAAAAATAGGTTTCATTAACCGTCATTAAATTGACAAGTTTTTGCAATTCATCGCCTGAACTTTCAAAACGTAATTTCACAAAATAGCCGCGAAATGTTTTCGAGTCCGTTTCTTCAATACGTTCAACAAGTCGTTTATCGACAAAATACCGTTTGGAATTATCGAATTGAATGCCAGTTTTTCGATAAAAAAACTCTCGAAATTTAGCAAAATCATCTTCACTAATCGTAATATCTGACATATCAACGATCGCCTTGCCCAATTCGTTTCAATGCCAATTCGACAGAAAAACAAATATAAGGCTCATCAGCAAAACGTATTTTTAAATGCTCTAACGCATTTAAAGAAAGTTCCGTACCCACTTCACTAAGTAAATCAACAGCCGTTGCACAAACGTTAACGTGTTCATCCTGTTCGATAACTTGAATTAACCATTTTTCAACGTCTTCATGATGAAGTGATTCCAAAATGTTGACTGCGAAAATTCGCACGTCAGAATCGGAATCATTTAACAAACTGTCAATAATTGGCGCGACTTGTTCAGGGATATTTTTCAACACTTCAATGGCTTCGTTACGCAATGACGCTTCATCACTACGCAAACATTCAACAATACCTGTGATGGCTTGCTCATCACCGATTTGCGCTAAAGTATCTAAAATTGCGGTGCGAACATTGGGATGCGCTTCAATTTTTAAACGCGCAACAAGCGGCGCACTAGCCTGAGAAAACTGCACTAAATCACGCGCTGCCCAACGACGTGCCGTTTGATTTTCGTTATTTAATTCAGCGCATAAACCGTCGAAATCACGCGAGGCGGTGCGTTCATCTTCATTAACAACTTGTGGGGCGGTTTGTTTTATAAATGCCATGTTTTTCTCCTATTACGACCACGCTAAAATTTGTCTAGTGACTCTATCGGAAGGTAAAACAACCGTTGCCCCACCTTTTTTAATCAATTCAGCAGGCATTCCAAACACGACACACGATGATTCACTCTCAGCAATTGTCTTGCCACCACGTTTTTTTATTTCGGCAAATGCGTCTGAACCGTCATAGCCCATGCCTGTTAGCATGACGGCAATCACTTTTGACGCTTCATAATTTTCTAAAACAGAGCGTCCGAGTAATTCAACGGATGGATGCCACAAAAATTCTTTGTTTTCAGGTTTCGGAATAATCGTCGGTTTGCCGCCGCGTTGCGCGACAGTCATATCCGCGCCGCCTTTACCAATGTAAATAAACCCTGCTTCAATCGTTGTTGGCTTTGCGGCTTCTACTACTGTGAGTTCACACAAATCATTCATTCGATTGGCAAACGGTAACGTGAAACTAGACGGCATGTGTTGTGCCACTAATACGGGATACGGATAATCAGCGGGAAATAGCGGCAAAATATCCTCAAGTGTTCGAGGACCGCCCGTTGAAACACCGATAACAACAATGCCATTGCTCGCCACACCACCGCGTCGAATAATTGACGGGCGTTCGGGTTTTGGTTTTTCAAAAATCGGGCGTGTTGATGCAACTGAACGAGTCGTTTTAATTTTTGACTTTGCCGCTTCTCTGACTTTACTGACTAATTCTTTCTTAATGTCATCAATGGTCAGTGAAATTGTACCGCTAGGTTTTGCAACATAATCAACCGCGCCTAATGCAAGCGCTTCAAAAGTGGCTAACGCCCCTTTTTCTGTCAGCGAAGAAACCATAATTACAGGGACTGACCGCTCTGCCATAATGAGCGACAAAGCAGTCAAACCATCCATTTCAGGCATATTGATGTCTAATGTCACAACATCTGGCGCAAAAAATTTATTTTCTTCAACCGCTTCTTTGCCATTACGCGCAAAGCGAATTTCAAAATCGCCTTCTTCACTGAACATCGTGCTAAGTTGGCGACGCATTAACGCTGAATCGTCAACAATCAAAAGTTTAATCATGCCTAAAATCTCCTTTTATTTAGCTGACAATGCGGCAAGCCCAGCGCGATCTTGGGCTTCAAGTAATTGCGCTGGTTCAATTAATAAAATTAAACGTTTTTGTTTTTCCAAATTCGCCACACGCGAAATCAAATTCATTTGACTAGATGATAAATTGGGAGCTGGTTCAATCGCAGATTTGGGTACTTTCAGCACTTCGGCAACCGAATCCACAATGAAACCTGTCCGCAAACCATCAAACAAAAACACCATAATGCGTTGTTGTTCTGTACGCTCAATCGTTGGCAAACCTAAACGACGACGTTGGTCAATCACAGGTAAAACCGCGCCACGCAAATTGATAACCCCTTCAACAAAACTGGGCGATTTTGGAACGTGTGTTAATTCTTCGGGAACACGGACAATTTCTTGCACGCTTTCAATTGGCACGCCAAATTCTTCACGGTCTAAACGAAATACAACCATTTGTTCATCATCTTCAATGCCTGCTCTTTCTGCATTGCTACCCATAGATTCATCCTGTACTTGATCAATAGAATTTAATGCTTCACGCACAGAACTGTGGCGGAACATATTTTCAGCAGAAATAATTGATACTAATCGTTTGCCATTATCTAAACGGCAAATTTCAGTAATTTCTGACAAATCACCTTCACGCCCAAGCATTGAAGGCATGGCATCAACGTAATTTTTCGATACGCGTAATACTTCGTTCACGGTATCCATTACTACGCCAACTGACGAATTTCCCACAGCAACGACCACAATGCGGCTGTGTTCATCTGCTGCATGAAACGGCAAGTTGAACATTTTTCGCAAACTCACTAGCGGCAACATTCGTTGACGCAGTGTCATCACGCCTAAAACGTGCGAATCAGAATGCGGCACATGAATAATGTTTTCAGGTACTTGGACAATTTCTTGTACATCTTCAATGCTAATTGCGTATTCTTGTTCTGCAACAGTAAAACTGACGAGTTGTAATTCATCACTGAATTTTGCATCTTCGAGATTTTCTTCTTGACGCAATAACGCTTGCGCGGCAGTACTTGTCGATAATTTCGCAATATCGGAAAATTCATTAGCAATCAATTTAGCAAAGTCCAACACCATAATCATGGCGTGACCGCCAACATCTTTAATCAACCCCGTTAATAATTCGGTATCGACTGTGCCACTAATTGAACTCACATCTTCAATTTTACTGATTTCAACGCCCACCACACTTGCAACCGTATCGACTACAAATCCCAACGGTTGCCCTAAATCAATCACAATGGCACGAGTTGCATCGTTGTACTCTTGTTCTTCAAAACCAAAAATACGACGCAATGAAATAATAGGTAACACCTTGCCGCGTAAATTTGCCAAACCATCAAGCGTATCGGGGGCAAGCGGTACGCGTACCACAGACGGCACCCGAATAATCTCTTGCACGGGTGCCATATCAACAGCAAACACTTCATCGCCCGCAATAAATGTGACGAACTGACGCACATTCGATTCATGCAAAAAGTCGTTTTCTTCCTGTTGTTCGTTCATAACTTCGTTAGACATAACAATCTCCTTTTTAGATTGAGGGAAACGTTACGCGCTTTGTAATTCGTCAGCGAGTGAAGCGATTTCTTCTATCGCGGCGGATAATTCTTCTGCACCTTGTGATTGTTGCGTTGCAGCGGCAGCGGCTTCAGTTGCTGCTTTTTCGGCTTCTTGCGCGGCGGCTGAAATTTGTTCAACGCCTGTTTTAACTTGAACGATTGCAGAGGCAATTTCATCAGAAGCCGATAAAATTTCTTGTGCGCCTGTTTCAATACCTTTCACATCACGTTCAATGACATTTAAACTTTCAGTACTCGCTTTTGATTTTTCAACTTCAGCTTGAGCGCGTACAACGATTTCAGCTAAATCTTTGCCAACAACACCGATTTGATCTTGAACGGCTTTGACTAAATCTTTAATGCGATCAGCGTTTTCAGCTGAGTCATGCGCTAAATTACGAATGTCAGTTGCGACAACAACGAAACCTTTACCAAATTCACCTGCTCTTGCCGCTTCGATTGAGCCATTGACAGCAAGCATATTGGTTTGAATTGAAACGGTTGCAATTGCATCAACGATTTTATCAATGCGGCGCGAGAGCAATTCCAAATCAGTGACTTGTTTAATGCTATCTTGGGTGCTGGACATCGACGCGCTAATACCTGTAATCAACGAATCTACTAACGTTTTATTTGTCGCCAACATATCTTGCATATTGCGAACACCTTCTAAACCTTTAGTGCTTTTTTCTTGCGCAAGGTCTAAGCCTTTTTGAATTTGTGACAATGCCGCCGCTGACTCTTCCGTTGCCGCCGCTTGTGAACGTGCGCCATCACGAATTTGACTAATTGCTGCCATAATTTGCGTGCCTGAACGGTTAATTTCTTGCACCGCTGATGATAATTCTTCAGCAGCTGAAGCCACTTCTTCAGCACTTTTTGCAATATCGGTTGAGGTTTTTAAATCTTCAGCAAGTTCTGACAAACTTTGCGCGAGTTGTTCACATTCTGATAAGGCTTGTGATTGTTCATCAACGGTTTTACTTGCTTCTTCCGCCGCCGCTGATTGTTCTTCCGCCGCAGTTGCAATCGCTTCTGAGCCTTGCAGAGCTTGTTGTGAAGCTGTTACGGATTGCTGTGCGCCTGTTGCCACTTCACGAATCCCTTTTAAAACTTCGGTACTTTCAAAACCAATTTTTTTCAATTGCTCATTGATTAAACGACCATTTTCAACTTCCGCTTCAACCGTTTTTGCTGACGTGTTAATGCCATCAGCGATAATTTTTACTTCTTTTTGAATTTGGGCGACTAAATCTTGAATTTGTTTCGCGCTTTTTTCTGACGTTTCTGCCAACGTGCGTACTTCATCTGCCACAACAGCAAAACCTTTACCGTGTTGCCCTGCTCTTGCCGCTTCAATTGCCGCGTTTAACGCCAATAAATTGGTTTGATCTGCAATTCGTGCCACTGCTTTGACGATGTCGCCAATGTTTGCCGCTTGGCTTTCGAGTTCATTTACCATTTCAACCGATGCGGCTTGACGTTTTGCCGCCATGCCAACGTTTACAACTAAATCGCTGATGTCATTGGACACTCTGCCGATTAAACTTCCTGCATTGTCGCCACGAACTTGGCTTGCTTCCGCGCTTTGTAATTGACGAGTAATCGCGCCAACAACTTGTTTTAAAGCAACGGTTGATTCTTCGGCTGCGCCTGAAGCTTCTTCTGCCCCTGCCGCAATTTGATCAGCAGCGCGTTTTAATTCTTCTGCCGCTGATGCGGCTTCATTGATACCTGATGATAATTGACCTGTTGCAGCTGCAACGCGCTCTGCGGCTTGTTGTTGTTTTGCAAAAGTACGCGCTTTTTTGCGCTGCGCTTCTGCATCACGGCTAGTTGCCGCGTTAGAGGTTGAAGATGATGATGAACCGCTTCTGCCTGTTGAAGCGTTTGATGATTTTTTCATGAGAGCCATAACGAGTACCTTTTAAAGTTAAAAATTAAAGAATTGCGAAGCTGAATTCTACGACCTAGTGTATCGACAACAAACAAACATTATTAAAAAAATTAGTGCTTTGTGTTTGCAATAAAAAGCAGTATTTATGCCATTTTTCAAAAAAATAATTTTGATAGACAAGAATTAAGAAAAGTTCGTTTTAATCTGAAAAACTACTCTAAAATACTCCCATAAAATCAAGTATTAACGGTACTAACTGCATGAAAAATCAAATAAACCAAGCATTCATTGATTCGTTAAATGATGCCTCAATTATCACGGTCACAGATTTAGACGGGAAAATTGTGTTTGTAAATCAGAAATTTTGTGACATTTCAGGCTACAGTGAAGATGAACTTTTAGGAAAAACACATCGCGTCGTAAATTCTCAAACACACTCCAAACAATTTTTTGAAGAAATGTGGCGAGTAATAAAATCAGGTGATTCATGGTTTGGAGAGGTGTGTAATCGTAAAAAAACGGGGGAATTATATTGGGTTCAAGCAACGATTTTTCCTATTTTAGACAATCAAACTAAAGCCCCCATTTATTATTCAGCAATACGCTTTGATATTACGCAACGCAAAGAAGCAGAAATTCTCACTCAACGACTTGCATCAAATTACAATGCCGTCATTGAAGTGACAGACGGTTTTTGTCATATCAACGCATCTGGAACATTTTTAGAAGTGAGTGATGGCTATTGCACATTATCAGGTTACGACCGCGACGAACTTTTAGGTACTAACTTACTCAGTCTAAATAGCTATTTTTCACTCAATCTCCTTGAACTCAATACCATTTTGCAAAATCAAGGCAAATCAATCAGATTAGAGCAGAGACGTAAAAATGGCTCGATATGGATTGCTGAAATTACCGCTTCTTATTCCACGTTAAATGATGGCTCACTGTTTTTATTTTTACACGATATTACAGAGCGCGATGTCATTGAAAAAAACAATCAAGAATTACGTCATCAAGTTAATCAAATGCAAAAACTCGATAGCATTGGACGTTTAACAGCAGGCGTTGCCCACGATTTCAATAACATTTTAGCGGGAATTTTAGGTTATAACGAAATCAACAAAATGATTGTTGAAGATATGGCAAATGGCGAAGACAAACAGGATTTAGAAAATAATTTTGTTCAAATTGAAGGGGGTATCAAACACGGTGCGGATTTAATTGAAAAAATGCTGATGTATTGTGGACAAAATACAGCCAAAAAAGCCATTGAAATAAAGCCCACAGTCCAAATCATTGAAGAAACCTTAGAAATTATCAAACCAGCATTTACCAGCAAATTCAGCATTGAACTTGAATTAGATAACGAAATTCCCATCATTCAAATCGATAGTACCGATTTAGCACAAATTGTGACAAATTTACTCATCAATGCTCGTGATTCCATGAAACCCAACGGCGGCAAAATTTTTCTTAAACTCAACAAATTGACAAATATCGATACACAATGCAGCGCGTGTGTTGGAAAAATTCAAGGGGATTTTATTGAATTAAGCGTTGCAGATAGCGGAACAGGTATTTCACCTGATATTTTGTCTAAAATTTTTGACCCTTTTTTTACAACAAAAGAAGTCGGACAAGGAACAGGACTGGGGTTATCGGTCATTAGCGGCATTGTTCACAATGCAGACGCTCATGTCATCGTAGATTCTGTTGAAAACCAAGGAACAACTTTTCGTTTATTGTTCGCGTTGAAATGATTTTAGAATGCCAGTAAATACAAGCTTTACGCACGTTTATTGGCATAAAAATTTAGTGCGAAAGCAATCTGTCAACCGCTTCGAGTAATTGTTCATTCGTAAAAGGTTTTTTCAACACAGCTTGCACACCTAATGTGTGAGCGGATTGTAAATTAAATTCAGCGGTAATCGTATTGCGACCGCCTGAAATAGCAATAATTGGCACTTTTGAATTGTGTTCAATTAGATCCACGATTAAATCAATCCCATCAACGTTGGGCATCAGAATATCCGTAATAATCAAATCAAATTTTTGTTCCTTGCAAAAATTTAAGGCTTGTTGCCCATCGTTTGCAATAACAACGTTGTGATGATGACCACGAAGTATTTTTGCAAGCATGATTGGATATTGCTCATCATCATCTGCAACCAAAATGTTTGCCATTATTTTTCTCCTTAAATTTTTATCAATTTTATTAGGGTATTATAACCAAAAAAACTCACTCATTTAAAACAACTGAAAATCCACTTCATTTTTCTGAACTTTAAAATACGCCGTTTTTTCAGAGAGCGATTTCATTTCCTCTTCTAGTGAAGCCGAAGAATTTGCCGCCGCAACAACCAACTCCGAATTTTGCTTAACGATATTTTCCGTTTCCATAATCGCAGAATTAACTTGCTCAATTGCCAAACTTTGTTCCGAACACGCTTGAGCAATTGTTGCCATCATTGCTGTGACATTTTCAATTGAATATGCAATTTCTTGCATAATTTTTCCCGCATTACCTACAAATTCACCGCCATGTTCAATTTTTTCTTCTGAATCAGTAATGAGATTTTTAATCTCTTTTGCAGCACCTGCTGATAATTGCGCTAAATTTCTTACTTCACTGGCAACGACTGCAAAGCCTTTACCTTGATCGCCTGCTCTTGCCGCTTCAACGGCAGCATTTAATGCCAAGATGTTGGTTTGAAACGCAATGCCATCAATGACAGAAATAATATCGCCTACTTTTAAAGAGGACGTGTGAATTTCTTCCATTGTATTCACGACGCTATGAATAACTTTCAAGCCTTTATTTGCCACTTCAAAAACACTTTTTATCGCAACGTTCGCTTCTTTTGCCGCCTCATCATTTTGTTCAACGGCTGTTTTTAATTCTGCAATGGCTGAAACAGTTTGCTCTAAATTCTGCGTTTGTGATTGTGTGCGATTGGCTAAATTATTATTCCCCTCGTTAATTTCTTGAATGTTGTAATTCACTTTTTCAATCGCGCTATTCAAATCAAAGACAACGGTATTGAGTTGCAAGACGGCTAAATTGGCATCTTGGGTCAAAATATCAAAATCACCTCGATATTGACGTTCAATTTTTTCCGTTAAATCGCCTTGCACCATATTAGAAAAGACACGTTTGAAATCATCAAAACCACTTTCACAAACTTCTAATAATTTATTCAAATCTTCGGTTAAGGTTTTGTAAAAACCTATTTTCTTTTGTTCGTCAAAACGATTATGAAACCGCCCATTTATCGCATCATTTACGATGAGCGAAATTTCATTTTCAACCCCGATACGCATTGTTAAATCTTCCCATTCAACTACCGAGCCTAAGCGATGCCCAAATTGGTTAATAATCGGACTAATAGTTAAATGAACATTATGACCGCCAATTACCACATCGAATGTAGCAGGCTCATGCAAATTATCGAGTAACGTGCTGTATGGCGCAGGATCTTTATGGAACGCATCAACAGGTTGTCCGACAAGTTTTGATGATTTAAAGTCGGGGAACTGTTTGCATATATCTTCTTCCGTTTCTTTTAACAAAGCGTAAGCCGCTTTATTTGCATAAATAATTTTACGATTAGTATCTGCAATTAAAACCGCTGTTGTCACGTTATCCAAACCAATCAAAACGGATAAATGATCGTTTGATGCTTTTTTCTCCATATCAATAACTGACCCTAATCGCACAGACATGGCTTTCATTACGTCTAGCATTTCACCAATTTCATTTTGCAAAACCGTTTCAACAGGTTGCAAGTAATGTCCTTGAGAAATCGCTTTTAGCGTCTTTTTTGCATATTCAATCGGTTTGGTAATGTCTTTCAACATCAGCCAAAGCAACGCAAATGTGACACTCAAAAGGAAAAATAACGTACTGAAAACATACATTCTTTCTCTATCGATGATATTACCCGCGTTTATTTCAGACTGACTAATCTGACTTTCTAATTCTTTTTCAAGCGATTCAACTAAAAAATTAAAATCTCCAAATTCGTCTGTACTGAGATCTTTTGTGATTGAATCAATAGTGTGCATACTTTGATCAGTACGTTGATAATTTTTAAGCTCATCGCTGTATCTAAGTAAATTTTCGTTATGCAATGCTAATAAACGTTCAACTTGTTTTGTTGATTTTTGCTGCATCATCAACATATTTTGTAGATTTTCTAAATCCTGAAGAGAATTTTTATATTTTTCAAAAAACGTATTTTTATATAACGCAAAATCGTTGGTATCTTGTCCACGCACCAGAATGTTTTGCCATTCTCTGACGGCAGATTTTAAATTAAACCTTGCTTGTCGAGCGAGTGTAATCGTTTTTGAGGTGTCTTTGAACGCTTGAACTGTATTGTTGAACACATTGTCAAGTCGATTGATATTGTAATAATCAATGCCACTTACTGAAATAAACGCCAGTGACATGAATAACGCAAGACCCCATATTTTGCGCTTGATTTTTATATCTGAAAATTTACGTTTGCATTTACTAAAAAAATCTCCATCAACAATGTTTCCAGCGATGATTGAGCCTTTAAACGTCCCCGCATTCATCGCGTCATAAATTGGCATTATCCCTTTGACATCGTTCATATCGGGATTGCGATGCACCGCTATATAACCAATCACCATTTCACGTTGAAACATCGGCGTAATACTTGCGCGAACCCAATAAAAACCGCCGTCTTTCCTTTTATTTTTAACCAGTCCTGTCCAAGTATGTTTTTTGGAAAGTGTTTTCCATAAATCGGCATACACCTGTTTTGGCATATCAGGATGGCGAATGATATTGTGAGAATTACCAATTAAATCTTCTTTTGCATAACCTGTAATGCGAAGCAAATCATCATTAACGGACGTAATAATGCCATTTTTGTCGGTGTATGACATGATCAAATCATGTTCGGTTAAAACATACTCTTCGTTGCTATTCATTTTAATGGTTACTCGGTTTTTTACGTATCTGGTGTTTTGTAAAGCAAGCTCTCTTCCAGCCTTTCAGGCTGCCCACCTCCAAAGAAAGGGGCGAAAGATTAAAAAGCGTGCTTTTATTGGTTTACCCTTTTTGGAGACGGGCGGCGCAATAGCGCGGGGGAGATGCTTTAAACTAAATACTGTTTGTGTCAAAAATGGCGTTAATGTCTAAAACTAAACCCACATCGCTGCTTCCCAATAATGTGCAACCAATCACTCCGCGAATATGGGATAAATAACCTTGCAATGGACGCGATAAAACATTTTGTTGCCCAATCAATTCACTCACTTTTATAGCAACTCGCTGTTCTTCTTTACCAATGACAACAAATAACTGTTTTTCTTCATCGGCAAAATCGTTAGTTTCTTGATTATTTTGATGACTGCCTTTTAAAAACTGCACAGGAATAGTGTCGTTATTTTCTAAATGCAGCATAAAACCGCTTTCATCAGCAGATACGCTCATTAAATTATTTTTATCAATACGAATAATGCGCTGTATGGCATCAATGGGAATAACGTAATGCACGGCGTTAATTCTGACGACCATGCCTTCAAGTAACAGCATGGTTAGCGACATGGTGAGCGTAAAACGCAAACCGCCTGTTGGCAGATTGGTTATCCAAATGTTGCCGCCATGCAGTTGCAACGTGTCACGCATTTTTGAAAAATCAACGCTATTTTCACTGTCTTCGTCGTTAAACGTTACGCCGTAAGCGGGATTGAAAATAGATTCTAATTGATTGGCTAAACCTAACTGTGCGGCTCTGCGAGCGACATTTTGTGTATCAATGCCAATGCCGTCATCTTCAATAATAATTTTGACGTGATCGTCATTTTCAATCAGCACAACGCGCAATTTGGCTTGTTCATTCTTGCCGCTTTCAACGCGCTGTTCTTGGGTTTCAATGCTTTGCGTCATGCAAAATGTCAACAATGTTCGCAACGGGGCTTTTAAATTTTCAAGCATCGTAAAATCAAGCGACACATCATCGCCTTCGGTGCTGAAATTAACGGCGCGATTTTTTTGCCGAGCTGTGCTTTCAACAAAAGGATAAAGCGGTTTTAAAAGCTGCATTGCCGAGCGCATACGCCCCGCAATCGCTTCTTCTTGCAACTGTTCCATTAAGGCGTTGGTTTGCACTTCAATTTGAATGAGCTTTTCAACTTTGTCTTGCCAAAGCAAAAGATATTGGCGCACATCATCTTTGGCTTGCGTCCAATGTCCATCAACGGCATTTAATTTAACGTCGATATTTTTAGCTAAATCTTCTTCAACTAAATCACGCAACAAATGGCGCATCATGGCTTGATTGGTAACAAGTTCACCGATGGATTCAAGCATATCGCACGACATTTGTCCTTGATTTGCTAAAGGCAAACCATCTGACGTTTTCGCTAATTCAGATTGCCGAAGACGGTTCGTTTCATCACCGACAGTTTTATGATCTTCTAAAACATGGGTGACAAATAATGATTTACCGCTGTGGTCGAGGTTAATTAAAACTTCTTTGAATTGCGTTGGATTGAGATTTGTTGAAATCAAAAAATCAAACAACGTGCGATTACCTTCAAAAACAGTCACGTTGCTAATTGCCGTCACAGAATCTGAACTGACCCATGTCAAAAAATTTGTCGCTAATTCTTCGTCTTGTTCTAAATCTGTTCGGACGATGAAAAAGTGTTTGTTTGCGTCTAAATCATCAGCGGCAATTTTGACGCTTTCCGTTGTGAGAATTTTATGGAACGGTTGTGGTAATGCTAAACGTGCTTCAATCATTGATGCTGAAACTACTGCGCCACTCGATACAAATACCGCTGACGTTGCATCGTCTAATAATTTTTCAATTTGTCCCATGTCAGGTGCAATGCCTGATTCAAGACTGCTTAACACTAATTCAATGCCGCTTACAAAGGATTTTGCAATGTGCAACATAAAGCCATCGACAACCATATCACCGTTGGTAATGCGTGCGAATAAATCCATTAACGACATACTGAGTTGTGCAGCAGTTTCTAATCCGTAATGCTGGCAAGCGTAATAAATTTTCCGTAACGCTTCATTGATGCGCGTGCAGTTATATTCAACGTTTGAGCGATTTTTAATGCTTTCTAAAATGTTATTGATAATAAGCAAATTTGCAAAAACGTGTTTGCTACATAAATAACCGAGCATCGTTTGTGTATGTGAATTAACGCGCGTTTGCCCTTCAAAAATCACATTTTCAATTGCAATCAACGCTTCAAATAACCAAAACAAAAAATCTTGCACATTTTGATGGGTGAGCACGACGTGGCGATTCGGTTCGATAAATTCATCAATTAACGACACTAATTGCACAAAATCTAACGGTTCAGCTAAATTTTTAATTTCTTCTAACGCAGCAATAAATTGTGGGCTGTTAAATTCCGCCGAGTCATAAACCGCTTTAACTAATTGAAGTGGTTTTTTTATTTCATCGAAAAAATTAGCAATTTCTGGCGTTGCCAAATTATTAGCATTTACGCCATCAAGAAGCGCGGAAGCAGACTCATTTTGTGCAGGCAATTTTTTTCCAAAATCTTGCAACAGCAAATTTTTTAATTGATCAAAAACATTTTCTGCATCGGATTTTTCAAATGTTGACGCGCTTAAAAATTCCTCTAAAACTTTTTCCCATTTTAGAAAGCCCAATTGTTGCGCGGCAGAATTTATATGTTCAGCTTGTTCGCGTAACTCTGATTGTGAATTTTCTTCGTCAAATTGATTTAGTGTTTGTTGCATTTCAAGCAAAGTTTCACTTGTCAGCGTAGCGAACATATCTCGATAAACAGGGTCATCTGCCAAATCAATCGGATTAAAAATTATTGCCGTTTCAGAAACAAAAGACGCACTTTCAAATAAATCGTCAATTTCTTCTGTTACGCCTTCAAGCAAAGCGTAAGCAGGTAATTCCACAGGTAATTCTTTTTGAAAGTCTTGTAACAATAAATTTTTTAACTGTTCAAATACATTTTCAGCGTCTGATTTTTGAAAAGTTGATGCGGTTAAAAATTCACTTAAAACTTTTTCCCATGCAAAAAAACTTAATTGTTGAGCCGCAAAATTGATGTGTTCAGCTTGTTCGAGTAATTCTGTTTGTGAATTTTCGTTAAATTTTTCTAACGTTTGACGCATTTCAACCAATGTTTCACTTGCAAGCATCGCAAACAAATCTCGATAAACGGGGTCTTGCGCTAAATCAACTGGATTAAAAATTATCGCCGTGTCAGAAACAAACGACGCATTGCTAAATAATTCGTCTAATTCTTCGGTGGCTTCCAATTCATTAACGTAAATTGGTGAATCTTCCGTTTGGGTTACTTCTTCAAGAATATCTTCTGCGCTGGCTTGATATTCGACAATTTCAATGCTGTCTTCAACTTGCGCTTCGGTTTTAGTTTTTGTTTTTTTAGATTTGGTGGGTTTTGCAGCGGCAAAAAAATCATCTTCGATTTCGATTTTTTCTTCTGATTTTTTAATTTGTTCGGTTGGTTTTTGTTCAACTTCTGGCGTTTCAATACCGTGACAACGCGCTATTTTTTGTTTTAAACGTTCAACTAATTCCGCGCTATTTTCAGGATTTGCATCTTGTTGAGATTCGCACGTTTTAGTGAGCATATCATTTAAAACATCAATAATTTCAAGCAATAAATCCGTAATTTCGTTATCAAGTGGCACGCCTTCGTCGCGCACAATACCAATTAAATCTTCCG
Source organism: Methylococcaceae bacterium (assembly GCA_947484105.1). Classification (GTDB taxonomy): domain Bacteria; phylum Pseudomonadota; class Gammaproteobacteria; order Methylococcales; family Methylomonadaceae; genus UBA10906. Next base: position 19,340 of record CANKON010000001.1, read on the forward strand.
CAACATGAGCGCGAGATTCAATGACAGCTAATCCCATCACACGCGAATTGCCCTTAAATGTGTGAACAGAACGAAATAAACTTGAAATGGTTTCTTTATCGGACGGCGATTTTTTCAAAAACAAAACGGCTTCTTCGGCCGCTTGCAAGGATTGTTGACCTTCGTCAGCATAGAGTTCCCAAATTTCATTTACTTCATCAGACATTTCACACCGTACCGTTAATTTTTTATGACTTAAATTTTTAGATGCCTAAAACTTTTTTAATCGTTTGTTGCATTTCTGCGCCGCGTTTTTCGGCTAAATCGAGTGAAACTGCACCTGACGGTTTGGTAATAATTGCATCTGCGCCAAGCATTCTGGCTTTTGCAGCATAAGGCGACCCCGCAATTGCCACTGACGATAAAATCACAATTTTGGCTTTGGTGCGTAATCGCGCAAGACGCAAAAACTCTAAACCGTCCATTTCGGGCATTTCAATATCAAGCAAAATTAACGCTAAATCTTTATGTTTATCTAATTCTTCCAAGGCTTTTTTACCATTTTCTGCTGTTGCGACAACTGAAAAATTTGCCCATTTGCTAACAAGATTTCGAGTAACATTTCGCATCATCACTGAATCATCAACAATCATCACGTTATAAGCCATTTATCTCTCTCCTTTTTAGTTTTTATTATTTTCAAATGGGAGTGATGAATTTCACTCCCACGTTTTAACATTTTTAGAAATGCCCAAAACCGCGTTCGTCTTGGTCAAGCGGCATCACTTGTTTA
>CANKON010000002.1 GCA_947484105.1 Methylococcaceae bacterium
ATTTAACAAATTCACACACGCCAAAACCATCAATTTCCCCTGGCATCATAATATCTAAAAACATAATGTGTGGGCGTTCATTACGAATGATATTTAAGGCTTCCGAACCATTTTTGGCGTTTAAAATTTCACAATTGGCAAAGACTTTAAATGTGGTGTTAAGTAATCGCCTCAAATCGGGATTATCATCAACAATTAAAATTTTTAATTTTTTATTATTCATTTCAATCGTCTACAGTTGATGTTGGATTGCATATTGAACGATTTCAGCGGTTGTTTCCATACCCATTTTTTCCATTATGCGCGTGCGAAATGTGCTGGCAGTTTTAATACTTCGGGACATTTCATTGGCAATGTCTGAAAGCCGTTTGCCTTTTGACAGCTCCAAAAAGACTTGAAATTCACGGCTGCTCAGTTTTGTGTGAGGCAGTTCAGCATCTTTATTGAAATCCAATAGCAAATGTTCGGTCATGGCATGACTTAAATAACGCCCGCCGTTTGCAACTTTGCGAATAGCCGTAACCAGTTGTTCAGGTGCGCTGTCTTTGTTCAAATACCCATTCGCGCCATAACGTAGCATTTGAAGCGCGTATTGATCTTCGGGATACATACTTAGAATCAAAATCGGTAATAATGGATAACGTGCTTTAATCGCTTTCATCAAATCTAAGATATTTTTTCCAGGCATTGAAATATCAAGCAATATCACATCCCAAACGGCATTTTTATCGGTGTTCATAATATTTAATACGTCTTCACCGCAAGCCGCTTCATGCGTCACTTGCATATCAAAAACATCAGAAATAATTTGCTTTAATCCTTGTCTAACAATCGCATGGTCATCCACAACAAACAGATTCAACATGATTTACTCACCTTCAATTTCAAGTTTCGGAATTTTAAAAAAAACAATGGTGCCTTTGTCGGGTTCGCTAAATAACGAAATTGCCCCGCCACAAAAATTCACTCGTTCATACATTCCTTGAATACCATATCGCTCAGATTCATTCACTTTTTCTTTTGTGATGCCAATGCCATTGTCTTTAATTTTTACCACAATAAAATTCGATACGTCTTGTAATTCGATATTCACAGCCGTTGCGTGTGAATGTTTTACGATATTGTTAAGTGATTCTTGAATGATACGAAAAGCCACAATACTCATTTTTGAATCAACATGGATATTGTCATCGGGAATTTTTAACGTGCAAGCGATCTCATGTTGTTCGCGGAACTTTTGGATTTGCCATTCAATCGCCGCAACTAGCCCCAAATGATCCAAAATGGTGGGTCGTAAATCCGTAATGAGATTGCGCGTGATTTTGATAGCTTTATCGACATATTTAAGAATCGTGGCGGCTTTATCTTGGCATTCTTCTGGAATAGAATTCGATAATTTTTTGGTTATCCAATACAAATCCATTTTTAAAATAGTCAGCGTACTTCCCAATTCATCGTGGATTTCTTGTGCAATTTGGGTGCGTTCATTTTCTCTGGCTTCTTCGATGTGATGCGATAATTTTCTAAATTGACGCTCATTTTCAAACCGAAATGCTTCATAATTTTTGCGTTCCGTGATATTGGTCAGCATCAAATAAGTGGCTTTTCCAATGCTGTCATTAAACACAATGGAAGAAATATGCACATCAACATATTCACCATTCAATCGAATAATGTGTAAATCACACGATTTTGAAAAGTTCGTATTTAATCCATTTATCCAATCGAAAGACGCTTCTGAAAATAAATCTTGAAACGGTCTATTCAGTAATGCCTCTTCATTTGCGACTTGCCACAAATCACAACCCGCTGGATTGACCTTTTGTAACTTATTTTCTCGAATCATCAAAATAGCGGTCGGGGAATGTTCAAACAACAGTTGATACATTTGATAATGGTTTGTGACATCACTATTTGTGAGTAAATTTTTCATGCGTTGAGGCTGATTTTATTTTTGTTTAAAGAAAAAGTGGTTTTATCGTAATGCACTTTTGCAAGCCACACGGACTTTTTAATTTGAACAACTGCGCCTGCATAAACATTTTTATCCACAATCACTTTTGCATCATCAATAACGACTATTTGCGAGGTTAAACGTTTTAATTCTTTTTGGTGACGCACGTTTTGAGAAATCCATTCTGTTAACGCAAAATTTTGCTTATGGATTATTGCCTGATTTTCTTTGTCATGCCCGTGACTTTCTAAACACAAAATGGATTGACGAATATCAGTGATTTCTTGCTCAATGATTTCCAATGTTTGTTTGATTTTTAAAATCGCTAATTCAATTTTGGGATTTGTCCCGACGCAAACTTTGGTTGTAATACCTGTATCCGCGCCTAAAACAGACGTGCGAACCGATTTTGTTGCCCATGTTTGACCGCCCATCAGGGACGGTTTTTTACTTCGACTTTTCAACCCTACGTCAATTTTATCTTTTGCCATTAAATAACTATTCAACGCATATTTTTCAATCACGATGCTGGCATTCGATTCCACTGTAAAATTTTCGGAAAATCCCACGGTGACGAATCCTTCAGCAATAATTTTGGGTTCTAAAATGGGGGTAAATTCTTTGTTGCCTTGAATGCCTCGTTTAATTTTCACATTTCCACCGACTTTAAATTGACTATTTCCCGTCACACCGCCTTTTATCAGCAGATTGCCATGACATTCGATGGTTGAATTGACCACCTCACCTGCCACTGAAATATCTTTTGTCGCATAAACACGCATCCCTTCCATGATGCGACCTTTAACAACGATTGAACCATCAAAACGGATATTGCCTGATTCAAAATTAACGTCATCAACCACTAAAACAGGCAATACTGCCGCTCCATTTTCAAAAATATCAGGTGTTCCTGTTATCGATGACAAAAGCTGGTCTTTATTTTCTGGATTGACGTAAACGCTATTTTTATCAAAAACAAACGATTCATCTTTGCCTTTTTTGGCTTTTAATTTTTTACCTAAAACGTTTGTCCCTTCTGTTCCCAATGTAGCGGGAATGCGTTCCATCAATAAATCACCTTTTTGTACGATAACAATGTCGCCCAATTCTCGGTAATCCACCGAATCATCATCATTCACAAACGGTTTTTTTTCAATTTCAGCAATAACGCTTTTAAATTGGGCATTTATTCCTGAAATAGCCGCTACGCCTTGTGCAATGACAAAATTTTCAACTTTTTCTTGTTTAACTAATTCTTCCAGTTCATTTATCGGCACAATACCAAACACAATTTTTTGGGCTTTTAATTCATTTTGAATATCTTCGAGCGTGATTTTTTTACCCCCAAAAGTCGGTGTCAGCCACATCGTCGCTTTCATGTTGTCTTTTTGAAGATTGATTTCACACACCGCATCACGCATTTCACCAATTTCAAATTCCAATGTTTTTTCTTTCTCGCGGTGATAAAGCCGTAAAAATTCAGAAAGCAGATATTCATTGATAAAAAATTCAAAATTTTCGTCTTTAATTCGCTGTTTCACTAATGTTGACGTGAGTTGCGTTTTGTCATCCGATGGCACAATGACTGCAAATAATTTTTTTGTATCGTCACTGTATTTAAATCCAAAACCATTTTTGATTTTGATGTTATCGGTCATTGCCTAATCCTTACGCTGCATTCGTGAATAAATTGAACAAAGCGTCTTTTTTGGGCGGACTTGATAAGGGCAATTCGAACCAAAATACAGAACCTTTATCCAATATGCTATCTACCCCCATTTCACCGCCCATCATTTCAACGATATTTTTAGAAATGGCTAACCCTAATCCTGCTCCCCCGCATTTTCTGTTTTTATAATCTTCAACCTGTACGAACGGATCAAATAACTTTTTTTGTTGCTCAACATGAATCCCGATTCCTGTATCTTCAATCTCAAATCGAATTTTCCTTTTCGCCGTCGTTCCAGATAAAAAGGCATGAATGGTAATTTGTCCTGTTTCGGTAAATTTAATTGCATTGTTCAACAAGTTTAATAACACTTGCTCTAATCGTTTTGAGTCGCCATACATGACAGTTGGCAGTTCATACGCAATGTTATTGATGAGCGTTAGCGATTTTTCATGCGCGAGGGGCGAAACAAGCTGAGCAGAATCTTGTAGAACCATTTTTGGATTAAATTCGTCGTTGTCGAGTTTTACCGTCGCCGCTTCAATTTTGGACAACTCTAAAATGTCATTCACAATTTTGAGTAATAAATTAGAAGAATTTTTTAAAATTTCAGTCAATTCTGATTGTTCATCGTCTAAATTTGTATCGGTTAATAAATCTGCGGAACCGACAATACCATTAAGCGGCGTGCGGATTTCGTGACTGACTAAAGCCAGAAATTGTGATTTAGCTTTGAGTGATTGAAGGGCATTTTCTTTGGCTTGCAAAATTTGCTGTTTATTTTGCAGTTGTTTTCTAATATCTTCAAAACACAAGGCAAAGCCCGAAAAGTTATTTTCATCAACAAACAATGGGGAAAGAATGAAACTGACAGGTAATTTTTTGCCATCACTATCAAGAAAAACAATTTTTTTTGAACGAAATTCTTGTTTGTTTCGGAACGCATCGGCAAACGATACTAAATCTGGATTAAACACTTGTTGTCCAAAGTCGAGCGACATAAAATCATGAATAGATTTGTTGTCTAACGCTAAATTATCCCAGCACAATAATCTTTTGGCTTCGGCATTTAAGTAATTGATATTGCCTTCTGCGGTGAAAGTTATTACGCCATAACCTAAAGCATTTAAAATAATTTCTTGGTCTTTTTTGGCTTTATTTTCAGTGATTTCACTTTCTTTTTGTTGCGTAATATCGGTACGAACGGAAACGTAATAAGTGATTTTATTTTTCTCCATAATTGGCACAATAGTCGATTTTACCCAGTAAAAACTTCCATTTTTTGCACGATTACAAACTGTTCCCTGCCACGTTTTATTAACGGAAATGGTTTCCCACATCTCAACAAAAAAATCGCCTGAATGATAACCCGAGTTCAATAGTCGATGATTTTGCCCCACCAGTTCATCGGTTGAATAACCGCTCAAGTCGCAAAAAACCTGATTCACATACAAAATTTCACCTGATTGATTTGTGATGCTGACGATGGCATGTTGGTCGATAGCAATTTTTTGTAATGCAATGTCGTACCACGGTAAAGGTTCTTCACTGTTCGTTTTCTTATTTTCTAAAATGAAAAAACAAACCAAAATAATGCCTTGTAAAAAAATTGCCGCTGCTGCCCAATCTTTTGCGAGTAGCGTCAATGCGCTAAATAATAAAAAGCAACTCGCCAGTGAAATTTGTTTTACATTTTGAATCATAAGAATATCAGTTGAAGTTTTTCATATTCGTCAGTGTTAAAGAAAATGTGGCGTTTGTGAATAGGACAAAGGCTGATAATTTTGTAGGATTATTCCTACATGACTTTCAAACCTTTTATCAAAAATGCTGCTTAGAATTTTTACAGGTTGAGCGTTGACCATTTTCGACATGCTGTTGTTTTATTACAAAAAAGAACAATTCAAAGTTTAATAAATTTATTTCCAGTAAAAACAGTAAGTTATTTCAACAGTTTGAACGGTTACACGATAAAATTTTGCAAACACTGGAGTCACGCATCAAAAAAGGGTATTCTAGCCAAATTGCAGGTAAGCGTATGAATGCACACTCTTTTTTTATAACACGCTGATTTTCAAGTTAGATTGCTTGTTGTTAAATTACGACAGCGACATCATTTATTATTTTTGAGGAATTTTTATGGGCGTTCCCTTACGTCAACAATTAGCAGTAGGCAGTTATTTAATTAAACAAAAACTCAAAGGCGCGAAAAAATATCCGCTTGTGTTGATGTTAGAGCCGTTATTTCGGTGCAATTTGGAATGTGCGGGCTGTGGCAAAATCGATTATTCCGACGACATTTTGGACAAACGTTTGACATTTGAAGAATGTATGCAAGCCGTTGATGAATGCGGTGCGCCAATGGTTTCAATTCCTGGTGGCGAGCCGTTAATTCACAAAGATATGCCGCGTATTGTTGAAGGTTTGATTGCGCGTAAAAAATTCGTTTACTTATGCACGAACGCGCTACTTTTGAAAAAACGAATTGATGATTACAAACCGTCGCCCTATTTAACATTTTCAATTCATTTAGACGGCATGAAAGAGCGTCATGATGCGTCAGTTTGCCAAGACGGTGTTTTTGACCGTGCGGTTGAAGCGATTAAATTGGCGTTAGACAAAGGCTTTCGCGTCAATATCAACTGCACCCTTTTTCAAGGTGAAACCGCGCCAGAAGTTGCTGAATTCTTGGATTATGCGACTGAATTAGGTGTTGAAGGCATTACAATTGCGCCAGGTTTTAGTTATGAACACGCGCCCAAACAAGATGTTTTCATCAAAGGCAACGACGTAAAAGAATTATTCCGTGGCATTTTCAGAATCGGTAAAAACCGTAAATGGAAATTAAACCATTCGTCGTTGTATTTAGACTTTTTAGCGGGCAATCAAGATTACAACTGCACACCTTGGGGCAATCCAACACGCAACGTTTTCGGCTGGCAAAAACCCTGTTATTTGTTGGCTGACGAAGGTTATGCGGCAACATTTCAAGAATTACTTGATACGACGCCTTGGGAAAATTACGGCAGTGTCAATAATCCAAAATGTGCAAGCTGTATGGCGCATTGCGGCTACGAAGCAACTGCGGTGGAAGATATGTTAAAACATCCCATTAAAGGTTTGATGACTTCTCTTTTAGGTATTAAAACGGATGGCGCAATGGTTGGAACTGCCGCGCCTGTTCAAACTGCCGCGTCAACGCTTGCAGGCATTCCGATTAACGTTGAACACACAAAATAACAACGGAGAAATGTGATGATGCCAGTTAAAAAATTCGCTGTTATCGCTTTTTCAATCAGCAGTTTATTTGCAAGTTCGGTTTTCGCACAGGAAGAAAGCGCAACAGCGCGACAAATTGTGGATAAGTTTCAAACTGAACTCGTGCAAGTCATGAAAGACGGTAAGAAATTAGGTTACGATGGACGTTACGAAAAACTTGAACCTGCCGTTTCAAATAGTCACGATTTACCCAAAATTGCCCGAATCGTGGTCGGCAAAGAATGGGAAAAATTGACCGAAGAACAGCAAAAGAAACTCACCGACGTGTTCAGCAAATTAAGTATCGCGTCATACGCACACAATTTTAAAGATTTTAGCGGTGAAACCTTTGCGATTGATTCGGAAGAAGAAACCAAAATGGGCGGTGTAGTCATTCATTCACATTTGACCATTCCTGACGACAAACCTGTTAAGTTCGATTATATGCTCAAGGAAAAAGGCGCGAGCTGGCGTATCATCAACATTATTGCAAATGGGGTGAGCGATTTAGCATTGAAGCGCTCGGAATACACCGCTGTTTTGCAACGCGATGGATTTGATGCGCTGATTGCAAAAATTAACGAAAAAATTGATAACTACGCGAAACAGTGAGGCGCGGAAAATGACTAAAAAAACTTTGGCAACTTTAATTTGTGGCGTTTTATTTGCCGCGAATGTGCAAGCGAAATCAAACGATCCTTACGAAAGTTTTAATCGCACGATGTACGATTTCAATAGTTCAATTGATGATTACATTGCCTCACCGATTTCCAATGGTTACAAATTTATCACCCCGCAATTTGTCCAAACAGGTGTGTTTAATTTTTTCAATAATTTGAAAGGCATTAACATTGTTTTGAACGATGTTTTGCAGGCAAAATTTTCACAAAGTGCGGAGGATTTAGGACGTTTTACGTTAAATTCAACCGCTGGATTGGGTGGTTTTATCGACGTAGCAAAACACGTTGGACTTGAGCAAAATGAAGAAGATTTCGATCAAACATTAGCCGTTTGGGGCGTGCCGCAAGGTTCGTATTTAGTATTACCTTTCATGGGTCCCAATACCATGCGCGGCACGCCCGCATTTGCAGTCGATGCGGCGGCAAATCCAGCCAGTTACGCGAGTTTTATTGCGTATTACGTTAGTGCGCCCGTTCAGTTTATGTCGGCGGTCAACGCACGAGCGAATGCCGAAGGTGCGTTGAAATTTATCAATGAAGCCGCTTTAGACAAATACGTTTTCACGCGCGAATCCTTTTTACAATGGCGCAAAAATTTAGAATCAGACGGCAAAGTCAGTGCGGCGATTGATGATGATATTCTTGCAGAAGAAAAAACACCTGATTTGAAATGGCGCGACGATTCCAAAAAATTTGGAATCGCCGCACAATCTTTTGCGAGTGTCGCTCAAAAATTTGACTGTGCCGCCCAAAATTTTGAGCAAGCAGGTCAAAAAATTGAGCAATTGAAAATGGGGAAATAACCTGCTGACGGATTAGCCGATGAGATGTGTGAGATTGAACGCATTTAAAACAGTTTGTCCGTCCGCATTTTCTTTGCAGGCATTTTCACTCAAATACCGCCGCCATAATCGCGCCCCGTATTCACCGTGAAATAAACCTAAAATGTGGCGCGTGACACTGTTCAAACGTGCGCCACTTTTAAGTTGCCTTTCAATGTAAGGCAGTAACTCAAAAACAATTTGTTCCCTTGAAAGTATTGGCGAATTATCACCAAATAAATGTGAATCGACCCCCACCAATAAATAAGGATTTTGATACACTTCCCGCCCAATCATTACACCATCGACAGCATTCAGTAATTCTGCCGATTGCGCCAATGTTGTAATGCCACCGTTGATAATAATTTCAAGCTTTGGAAAATCCTTCTTCAATTCAAACACCACGTCATAACGTAGCGGCGGAATTTCACGATTTTCTTTAGGCGATAAACCTTTTAACCACGCTTTTCGAGCGTGAATAATGAAGGTTTCACAACCTGCTTTTGCAACTGTTTCGACAAAATGTGTCAATTCTTCGTAAGAGTCACGCTCATCAATACCGATGCGTGATTTCACGGTGATAGGAATTTTTACCGCTGCTTGCATCGTCGCCACGCAATCACCAACCAATTGCGGTTCTGCCATTAAACACGCACCAAATCGTCCGTTTTGCACGCGATCACTCGGACAACCCACATTTAAATTCACTTCATCGTAGCCAAAATCTTCCGCCATTCGCGCACACGTTGCTAAATCTCTCGGATTACTGCCTCCCAGTTGCAACGCAATCGGATGTTCTTCGGAATTGAATTGTAAGAATCGTTGTGAATCACCGTGAATCAATGCGCCCGTCGTGACCATTTCGGTATAAAGCAACGCATTTTTTGAAAGCAATCGATGAAAATAACGGCATCGAGAATCTGTCCAATCTAGCATTGGCGCAACACAAAAGCGGTGGGAGAGTTTTTCTTTTTTTATCATGGTTTAAGAAGATTTGAATGGGATTAAATGGGAATGTGAAAATAATTATCGGGTTTTAATCGCCCACGCCACCTCAAGAGCTTGTTTATTTTCTTTCACGTCATGAACCCGAAAAATTTGCACGCCAGCCATGACACCCAATGCAGTTGTGACAGCCGTTGCCGTAACAAGTTCAGAGGGTTCATTAACATCACAAATTGCACCCATAAAACGCTTCCGACTGGTTCCGAGTAAAACGGGAAATCCTAATGCCACAAAATCCGCCAAATGTGCTAACAAATCTAAATTATCTTGTTTACGTTTGCCAAATCCAATCCCAATATCAAGCACGATATTTTCTTTTTTTACGCCGATTTTTATCGCTTCATTTACACGTTGTTTCAACGTGGTTGAAACCTCTTGTACCACGTTTTCATAATATGGATTTTCTTGCATCGTTTTAGGCGTACCTTGAGCGTGCATCAGAATAATCGGCACATTTTTTTGGGCGGCTAACTCAAACATTTTCGCATCATTATTTCCCGCTGAAACGTCGTTAATGATATTTGCGCCAGCGTTTAACGCCGCGTCAGCAACCACGCTTAACGTGGTATCAATGCTAATTTGCACGTCACTCACTTTGCGAATGGCTTGAATAATGGGTACCACACGCGCAATTTGTTCGTCAGCAGAAACTGAATCTGAATGAGGGCGCGTCGATTCACCACCAATGTCGATAATCGTTGCGCCGTCTGAAATCATACAGAGCGCGTGTTCCAACGCCGTTTCTACTTGATTGAATTTTCCCCCGTCAGAAAAACTATCGGGCGTGGCATTTAAAATGCCCATGATGAGTGGTTTTTTAAGTTCTGAAAACATAGCCTGCAATAAGTAGTCGCATGAATAAACGAACGAAATTACGTTGAAAAATCAGTTTTGACAATCAGTTTTAATCACTTGTTTTTTCTCTTATACTTGCAAGCCAATTTAATCATCCATTTCAACAAAGGAATTTTCATGGAAAAGCCGTTTATTTTACACATGCTCACCACCGCTAAAAATTTAAGCCCATTTGATGTCAACATGGCAATGGACGCGGGTTGGGTGTCTGCCATTCCTTACACCAATATCGAAGCCAGCGAAGTTCAAGGCTTGGTTCAAGATGCCATTTTTTCACGCAGTGCAAAAAATTTAAAACGTACCAGCATTTTCATCGGTGGACGTGATACCAAACAAGCAATGGATATGCTGAAAATTGCAAAACGCTCAATGGTTCCGCCTTTTGAAGTGTCTGTTTTTGCGGATCCGAGCGGCGCATTTACAACCGCTGCAGGAATGGTTGCCGCAGTTGAACGTGAATTAGCGACAAAATTTAATACCACATTGGAAGGTAAAAATATTTTGGCGTTAGGCGGTACAGGTCCTGTAGGTCAAGCAGCAGCGGTTATTTCAGCTAAAGCAGGCGCAAATGTTCGCATCATTGGTCGTCAACTTGATAGAGCGCAAAGCATTGCGGATTTGTGCAACAGCGAATTTGGTGACGGAGATATTAACATTCTTGCAGGGGCTGATGCGGATAAAGCCGAATACATCAAAACGGCTGACATCGTTTTTGCAACAGGCGCGGCGGGGATTGAATTATTAAGCGCAGAATTGATTGCGAGTGCGCCACAATTAAAAGTCGCCGCAGACGTAAATGCGGTGCCACCTGCTGGCATTGCAGGCATTGATGCGATGTCAAACGGCACACCCATCGCAGGTTCCATAAGTGGCGCAGTCGGTATCGGTGCATTAGCGATTGGTAATGTGAAATACCAAGCCCAAAATTTATTGTTGAAACGCATGATTAACAGCACGAAACCTGTTTATTTACATTTTGAACACGCATTTGAAGTTGCCCGCGAATATATTCAATCAAACGCGAAATAAGGATTTTTTATGAAACGCAGTATTCTCCACATGCTCGACCCGATGCCGAATAACAGTCCTTTCGACATTAATATGGCGTTGGACGCAGGTTTTGACGTTTTGATGCCGTATAACAATGTGAAGTTAGAAAGCGTTCATGGCTTGACACAAGACGCGATTTTTTCGCGTGGTCCAGCGGGCGTTAAACGTACAGGATTATTTATCGGCGGGCGAAATTTGGGTTTAGCGATTGATATGTTCAATACGGCGAAACAAGCAATGGTTCCGCCTTTTGCGATTTCAGTTTTTGCCGATCCGAGTGGTGCATTTACAACGGCTGCTGCGTTAGTGGCGTGTGTTGAAAAAGAATTGCGCGATAAACATGGAAAAGAATTAGCAGGTTGTAAAGCAGTTATTTTTGGTGGAACAGGACCTGTAGGCATTGCAACGGGCGTGATTGCGTCTTTAGCAGGCGCAGATACCACTATTGTTGATCATTTATATTTAGATACCGCTGCGGATATGGCAAAACAATATAATCGTCGTTTTGGCTGTCATTTAAAAGCGGCTGTTGCGAGTTTTGACAAAGATAAAATTGAATTATTAAAAGATGTGGATGTGATTTTTTGTACCGCAAAAGCGGGAATTCAAGTCCTTAATGCCACGATTTTAAAAGAAGTCACGCAACTAAAAGTAGCGGGTGATGTGAATGCGGTTCCTCCCTCTGGAATCGAAGGCGTAAATCGTGAAGATTGTGGCACGCCGTTAATTCACGCGACGCATTGTAACGCGGTAGGTGTGGGTGCATTAGCGGTTGGAAATGTGAAATATCAAGTTCAACACGCCATGCTCGCATCGATGTTAGAAAGTGAATCGCCTGTTTATTTAGATTTCCGTGATGCGTTTATCAAAGCGCAGGAAATTTTAAAATAATTTCACAAAGTATCGGATTGCGTATTTAACGCAATCCGCAGGGCTATTCATTATTTCAAATCTACAATTTTTCCATCATTATCGAAAAAAACTGTCACCTTTTGCTGCGTTCGGAAATGCTGAATTTTTTCTTTTTCGACATGATAAAAACGTGAAACTTCATCGTCTGATAACGTTTTTTGGGCGGCATTTAACGTAAATTGACGACGCAATTTACGCAACAAAATCCAAACTAACCAACCGATTCCGATAATAATTAGCGTGCCAACGTAGATTTGCAATAAATCTAACAAGCTTTTATAACCCCCAAACCAGCGCATTTCGTTAATGACATCGTAATCACCACGCACCCAATTAATTGCCGTGATAATGGGGTACAGCAAATAGCCCCACATTACCCAACAAATCACGATGACGGAAAAACTACTCAGACGTTTCGACAGACTCTGCAATTGTGGCACGTTGATAATATATTGTTTCATTCGCGCAAGCCTCTATCCACCGTGACCCAAACGGCGCGTTGTCCACGCTTTTTCCGAATGGCGCGAATGGTTCCAACAATCGTCGTTCCGACGTTCATCAGCCAATAAACAATCGGGTACCAAACCATCCAATAATAATAACGCCCCACGCCGCCCGTTTGCGATTCATAACGCGAATCAATGGCTAAACTCACCCCAAATTGCAACAAACACGTTACACTCAGCAACATACTTGTCCAACTCGGACTTAAATCGTGCAATGATTCAGTCGTTGTCGAAGTCAAAAATTCCATCGGCGCAAACAGCAGATGACATAAAATCAGAAATGCCCACGTCACACTAATCAAACATTCGCCATAAAGCAGCCACATTCCGCGCGATGACCAACGAAATAAATCCTGAAAATAGCGTAATAACACTTCGCTGCCACCTTGCGACCAACGCACACGTTGTTTCCAAAGTCCATTTAATGTTTCTGGCATCAAAACCCAACAAAGTGCGTTCGGTTCAAAACGAATCGTCCAACCTGCAAGTTGTAATTTCCAACTAATATCAATGTCTTCGGTAATCATGTCGTTGCTCCAATAACCGACATGATGGAGTGCGGTTTTGCGAAATGCAGCAATCACACCTGACACTGTAAAAACTTTACCGTAAGAGCGTTGAGCGCGTTTAATCATGCCAACAATTGCAGAAAATTCACCGACTTGAATTCGTCCAAGCAAGGTTGAACGATTACGAATACGCGGATTTCCCGTAACCGCGCCGACGTTTGGATTCTCAACAAAATGCCGCACCATCCAACCGACCGCATCAGGCGATAAAAGTGCGTCACCATCAATACAAACCAAAATTTCACTTTTCGCTAGCAACGCCGCCGTTCGCAAGCCCATCGCTTTACCTTGATTGGTCGCTAAATTAACGACCCGCAAATTGTCATATTTTTCAGTGAGTTCGTGCAAAATTTCAAGCGTGTTGTCTTTGCTTCCGTCGTTAATCGCAATGATTTCAAAGTTTTTATAATGTTGTTCCTCCAAAATTCCAATGGTTTCTCGGACATTTTCGCCTTCGTTGTAACAAGGAATCAAAATGGAAACCGACGGCAAATTATCCATATTTTCAAACGGCTGTAATTTGGGTTGATGCCATTCATAACGCAAACAAAAAATAATCGCGCCAAACATCCAAATGTACGCCATGAATAATGGATAATAATAAATAAATTCTTCAATCGATTTATCAATCGGCGACCACCACGCCATAAAAATGTGCCAAGCGTTCAAAAATTCAAAATAAAAAGTCATGGTTTATTGCAACTCAGGCAAAGAAAAATGTTGTTTTAAATCGTCTAAACGCGGCTGGTCTTCAAATACATTATCGGGATAATAGCCAATGTGTTTTACACCCAATTTTTTCAATAAATTTAATTGCTCAACAAACACATTACTTGGAATTTTTTGCTGATTTTTCCAATTCACTGCTTGCAATTCAAATACCGTTTTTTTCAAACCGTCTGGTTCTTTTGCGGCGGCTTTTACTAAATTGGTGAGCCATTGATTTGGATTTTTGGCGTCTTCCATAAACGGCATCGCTTCAATCGCCACATAATTGTAATGCGCTAAAAAGGATTTAAATGATTGCGCGTACCATTCTTCGCTGTACGGTTCGAGCAAAGGCAACGCATAAAAATTACGTGCCGTTTGAATATTCGGACGATAAATACGCACCCGATTTGTTAATTCATCGGTGAATTGTCCTATCAATTCCGTTTTATGTTTTGCCCATTCCAAACGACTTTTGCTGGTCGCTCGCAATTTATTCACATCGTCAGAAATCCCCCAAACTTGTTTGCCATACGCCAACGCAGTCGGTGAAACATCTTCAAAATCAGACAAAATGCCGTCATCATGAAAAATGACGCCGTCAAAATTGCAGTATTTGCCTAAATCTTCATAAATTTCAGCAACAAATTGTCGCGCGTCGGCATTGAATGGCGACAAACGTGTGTAAATATGACTGGATGTTTGCGCTTTGCCGTCGCGCCATTCTTGAACGTACCACGATTTATCAATTTTTTTGCTTTGATATGCCATTATCGGCAACCACGCATAAACACGAACCGCCGCGCGTTTTTTCAATTGCCATGCGACGCGATTAAACAAATCTTGTCGAACAGGCATATTGCGATTTGGAAAATATAACGCCTCAGCATTGCCATCACCATCAGGATCCGCAAAAGCCTGTAAATAAACGGTGTTGATGTGCATATCTTTGATACGTTGCACAAGCAAACCGATATTTTTCTCTGTTTGCTCAGGATCTTTGTCGTACAAATAATCCATATCAACGTGTGCGACTCGAATCGTATGTTCCGCTCGCAATCCAGTGAGAATTTCTGCAAATTTATCGACTTTTGGATCATCAACAATAATTAAACGTTTTAAAACATCTAAATTAGCAAGCGTATTGAAACCGTCAATTAAGCCCATTGTGGTTAAAAATCCAGCTTCTTTTGCGACAGCAACGACCGTTTCGTTATATTCACCGTAAGGCCATACCATGACACGCGGTCGCACACCTGCATGTTGCAAAATAAATTCCGCGCTTTTAAACATTGCATCTCGAATGCGGGCGCGATATTGCTCGTCGTTTTCATAAACCAACATCTGATCATCGTACAAACGTGTCACGGTGGACGCTTGCGTATTACCTTGTGGATTCCCGACAATTCCGTTGTGCAAATCATAAGTATGTGACGCAATTTCGACTAAACCCGATTTGGCAACTTCACGAACCTGCTCCCAATTCATTAATGGTTTGCCTGGATCGTCGGCGGTAACGTGTCCATCCATCCACGTTCCAACCAATGCGACTGAGGCAGGATAATGGTATTTTTTTAACAACGGAAAAACCTTTGTATAAAAACTCAAATAGCCATCATCGAATGTGAGTAAAACGGCTTTTTCAGGTAAGGTAAATTTACCCGCCGCCGCATCTAAAACAGCTTGTACGCTGATAACGGTATAACCATTTTTTTTCAACCAAACGAATTGATCTTCCAAAAAATGTTTATTCACTTCCATTCGGTCAAACGGTGCAACGACATCCTCTTCGTCAATAATGTCGTGATAATTCAAAACTAAAAAATGTCCGTCTTTGCTGTATGCAAAAGGACTGAATGCGAATAATAAACACAAAAAAACGATAAATTGAAAACGTGACGCGACATTCATTTGGGTGCGCTCAATTCTAAGAAACGGCGAGAATTATTGATAACAGGCGGCAAACCATCCGTTATAGGTTGGAAAGTAGGTTGCAACTTTGATGCCGATGGTGTTTTTGATGCAGGTAAGTTTTTCGGAATGGGTATTGATGATTCGTCTTCGTCGAGCAAATCCACATCATCGTCAGTAGGCACATTTCCATCGTGAACGAGATATTCACGACGTTGTTGATAAGCGTTTTTGATGAAATTGTAACGATCGCTGCCAGCCGCTTCGTTGACCATTTTTTCAGTTCCCATCAAATTCGCGCGAGTATTAGTGACATCTAAAGCTCTTGCGCCTGCGGCGGCAGCGGCAACAGGAATGCCTCCCCCGAATAAAAAGGTGTAACTAAACGGGTTGAATAACGCATCGCCCACCATTCCCGCCATTTCACGCGGCGAACTGGGTCCTGCAAATGGCAACATTAAAAAGTCGCCTGCGGGTACCCCCCAAAATCCTAAAGTCTGCCCAAAATCTTCGTTGTGTTTAGGTAAATCAATCATGCTTGCCACATCCACAACACCTAATCCGCCCGCTGTCGTATTGACAATAAACCGACTGGCATCCATACCACTTTGCGTCATTTTAAATTGCATTAAATCATTAGCTGTGACACCAATATCATTGATATTACTAAAAAAATTTGTGACACCTTGCTGCAATAAATCAGGAGTCGCCCACATATAACCTTTTGCAATCGGTTTTAAGATATTGGCATCCAAACTTTCATTAAATGAATGAACACCGCGATTAAAACCCTCAAAGGTATCGGTCGTTTTAGGAGGCGTTTCTTTAACAGACGATGTCGAACAAGCAACGCTAAAAAGCACACAAGTGGTGATGAAAATTTTTCGTAAAGTCATAAATTAGGAATGGCGGCGAGAGACGTTTTCGATATGAGGCTATTTTACGGGTTTATCAAAAATCTGTGCAATTTCATCATCACTAATCAATATATGCCTCAACTTGTTCTTGTAAATCCAACCACGTCATTTCTGTTTCTTCCAATAATTTGTCAATTTGTGTTTTGCGTTCTAACACGGTTTTTAAGCGTGATTTTTCGCTATCTGCATAAATTTCCGTATCCGCTAATTGCGTTTCTAATTCGCGCTGTTCGAGATGATATTTTTCCATTGTTACTTCGGCTTTTTTCAGCGCATCGAGCAAAGGTTTTTGTTTTTGACGACGGTCGGCATCAAGTTTACGCTGGTCTTTGCGTGACACATTGTCAGTTTTTTCAGGCTGATTTTGTGCGTCATTCGCCCGTTTTTGTTCCGTCAACCACGCGCGATAATCGTCTAAA
>CANKON010000003.1 GCA_947484105.1 Methylococcaceae bacterium
ATTTTAGAATCATGCAGCAAACGCCCAATGAGGGTACTTTTCCCATCATCCACATTGCCGCAAGTTAAAAAACGCAACAGCTCTTTGCGTTCGTGTTGTGCTAAGTAAGCATCTATATCAGTGCTGATTAAATCGGATTGGTGCGACATTTTTTATTCTCTGAAATGACTGTTGTATTGAATTTTAGAAGTAGCCTTCGCGTTTTTTCTGTTCCATCGAACCTGCTTGGTCATGGTCGATTAAACGACCTTGGCGTTCAGAAGTTGTGGTCAAAAGCATTTCTTGAATAATCTCAGGTAACGTCGTCGCTTCGGATTCAACTGCACCTGTTAATGGATAACAACCTAAAGTACGAAAACGCACTTTTTTCATTTCGACTTTTTCATGTTCGCCAATAGGCATACGGTCATCGTCCACCATAATTAGCATTCCATCACGTTCCACAACGGGACGTTCTTTAGCGAAATACAGCGGGACAATTGGAATTTGCTCCAAATGAATGTATTGCCAAATGTCTAATTCCGTCCAATTTGATAACGGAAAAACGCGAATACTTTCGCCTTTGTCGATTTTACCGTTGTAGATATTCCACAATTCAGGACGTTGATTTTTAGGATCCCAGCGGTGATTTTTGTCACGGAAGGAATAAACACGTTCTTTCGCACGCGATTTTTCTTCGTCACGACGTGCGCCACCAAATGCCGCATCAAATTGATATTTGTTTAAACCTTGTTTTAACGCATCGGTTTTCATTACGTCAGTGTGTTTTTTACTGCCGTGCGTAAAAGGTCCAATGCCTTGTTCAACGCCTTCTTGATTGATGTGAACGATTAAATCTAAACCCAATTTTTTGGCGATGTCGTTACGGAACGCTATCATTTCTTTGAATTTCCACGTCGTATCAATGTGCATCATGCGAAATGGTGGCGGCGCGGGATAAAAGGCTTTCATGGTCAAGTGCAACATCACAGCTGAATCTTTACCAATTGAATATAACATCACAGGGTTTTCAAACTCCGCCGCAACTTCACGAATAATGTGAATACTTTCGGCTTCGAGTTGTTTTAAATGGGTTAATTTATAGTCTGTCATTAAAAAATCCGTTGAGTTTAAAGGCGTGAACGGCGGCTATTCTAACACGTTCTAGCGTGATTTAGTGCCGCCCTGTGTGACCAAAACCGCCTTCGCCACGGTGACTTTCGTTAAAATCGTCAACTTGCTCAAACGCCACTTGAACAACGGGAACAAATACCATTTGAGCGATGCGTTCACCGATGTTTATCGTGAATGGTTCGTTACCGCGATTCCAACAAGAAACGAAAATCTGACCTTGATAATCCGAATCAATCAGCCCGACCAAATTCCCCAAAACAATGCCGTGTTTATGTCCCAAACCTGAACGTGGTAACAAAACAGCGGCGAGTGAATTGTCGCCAATATGAATCGCCAAACCTGTCGGAATTAAAATGGTTTCGCCTGGTTGAATCGTCATTGCATCGTCTAAACACGCGCGTAAATCTAAACCCGCTGAACCTGTCGTGGCATATTCGGGCAACGGAATCGTGTTGCCCAAACGTGAATCTAAAATTTTTAATTGAATTTTGTGCATTTTTTAATCTTCCAACTGCTGAATACCATCAAGCATCCATTGTGCATTGAAACCTGATTTTGATTTAACGAAATGCCACACTTCGCGAACTTGATTCGCTTGCCCTGCATCGTCTTCACGCATAATCGTATCGAATAAAACCACCGCTTCAAATTCTGAATTTAATTCACGAATTTCAAGCAAATCCGCATCTAATTTTAAAACGTCTGTGTGATTTGCTTGTGTTGAACTTTTAAGCTGGTCTTGAATTTCGGCAAACACTTTATCTGTCGTTAAGCCACGAATTTCGGCTAAATCATGTGCATTCCAAGCTGTTTGCAAATTCATATAACGGTGTTTCACGTCCTCTAAAAATGCGTTGGTATCAAAACCTGCTGGCGTGGCGGTATTTTGAGATTTTGCCAAATTCACCGTAGACGATGAAACAGTTGAGTCACCTTTTTTGAACATAATGTCGGTATTGAAATCAGCCGAACTGCCACCTGCTGGCATCGGTGCAGAATAGGCGGGTTCATTCGATGTGCGTGAGTAATTATTAGGTTGGGCAGGCGGATTTTTTTTCGCAAAAAAGAACCGATAAGCTAAATAACCCAAACCGCCAAGCAATAAGAAATTCAAGAAACTAAAACCTGAGCTTCGTGTTGCACCTGTGCTGTCAGCGTAATACGGTGCGGGTTGTGCGTAACCTGGTTGCGGTTGAGTATATTGCTGTTGCGGCGCGGGTTGAGCATAACCTTGTGGCTGTGGTTGAATCGGTTGTGCATAACCTTGATTAGTTTGAATGGGGGCATTTTGATGATTGTCGCCCATCATTGAACCAACTAAACCGCCTACCGCTAACCCAGCCGCTGCGCCCATTGCACGGTCTTTCCATGCTTGATTTGAATTTGCAGGTTGTTGTGGTTGTTGATAAGTTGGCGCGGGACGATTAGCAGGCGGTGGCGTGGCAACACGATTACTTGGCGGCAAGGCGGCTCTGCTATAAGGTGCACTATAAGAAGACTTGCTACCAAAAGATTTACCACCGCCTAAACGTTGGGCTTCTGCTGCGGAAATCCCCCCTAACGCTAATGAAATCAACACAATACTTTTTAAAAATGCACTGTTTTTTTTGTTCATAAAATTCACGAAATCCTAAATTTAAAATAAAAAATGGCGCGAATCATCGCGCCACATACAATAACAAATCTAACTCAAAAAACGTAATCGACAATTACGAAAGCGTTATTTTAACCAATCCTGAGGCTTCAAATAGGTTTCATATAATTCTGCTTCGGGCGTATCCGCTTCAGGCTGCCAGTTATATTTCCAATTCACAATCGGCGGCAAAGACATCAAAATGGATTCAGTACGTCCACCCGATTGCAAACCAAATAACGTGCCACGGTCATAAACCAAGTTAAATTCAACATAACGTCCACGACGATACAATTGAAAATTACGCTCACGTTCACCGTAAGGCGTGTCTTTGCGTTTTTGAACGATTGGCAAATAGGCTTGAATATAGGAATTTCCAACGCTTTGCATAAACGCAAAGCATTCTTCAAAATTGCCTTCATTTAAATCATCAAAAAATAAACCGCCCACGCCGCGCGTTTCGTTACGATGTGTTAAAAAGAAATACTCGTCACACCATTTTTTATATTTCGGATAAACCTCTTTGCCAAAAGGGTCACACGCTTTTTTTGCGGTTTCGTGCCAAAAAATTACGTCTTCTTTGAACGGGTAAAACGGCGTTAAATCAAAACCGCCCCCAAACCACCAAATCGTGGGTTCACCTTCTTTTTTGGCAATAAACAAACGAACATTTGCGTGCGAGGTTGGAACGTAGGGATTTTTGGGATGAATAACCAATGAAACGCCCATCGCTTCAAATTGACGATTCGCTAATTCAGGACGATTTGCCGTCGCGGATGCGGGTAAATTAAAACCTGAAACGTGTGAAAAATTCACACCACCTTGTTCAAAAACATCGCCGTCTGCTAAAACGCGCGTTTGTCCGCCGCCCCCTTCGGGACGATCCCATTTTTCTTCAACAAAACGGGCGGTGGGTTCTTGGCTTTCTAATTCGCTGCAAATGTGATTTTGCAAATTCATTAAATAATTTTTAACTTGGTCGATTTGCGCTTGATTCATAGTCATCTCTATTAGGTTGAAAACGGCGTTGAATCTACCAGTTTTTATGCGATTACGGCAAATAAAATTGGGCTTTGTATGTGATAATAACGGCACTTTTTGAATTCGACTTTTATCATTTTTATGAAAACTTATCCTACGCTTGAAAATTTTGTTGGCAATACGCCGTTAGTGCGCTTGCAACGTTTGCCACACCATCCGAGCAACACTGTTTTACTTAAACTCGAAGGCAATAATCCCGCAGGTTCAGTCAAAGATAGACCCGCGTTGAGCATGATTAAACGGGCTGAGGAACGCGGTGAAATCAAAGCGGGTGACCGTTTAATTGAAGCGACAAGTGGAAATACAGGCATTGCGTTAGCGATGGCAGCAGCGATTAAAGGTTACAAAATGACGCTGATAATGCCAGACAATATGACCGCTGAACGGGTTGCTGCGATGCAGGCTTACGGCGCCGAAATTATTTTGACTCCCGCAGCGGGCAGCATGGAAGCCGCTATTGATTTGGCGCGGGAAATGGAAGCAACGGGAAAAGGAAAAATTTTGGATCAATTTTCAAATCCTGATAATCCACGCGCTCATTATGAAACAACAGGCGTTGAAATTTGGCGTGACACCGAAGGTACTGTGACGCATTTTGTCAGCGCGATGGGAACGACGGGAACGATTATGGGAACGTCAAAATATCTCACCGAACAAAATCCAAACATTCAAATTATCGGTGTGCAACCAGAAGGCGATTCCAAAATTGCAGGCATTCGTCGCTGGACACCTGAGTATTTACCGAAGATTTATGACCCAAATCGGGTGAATCGAATCATCGAAATTGACCAACTTTCAGCCGAAAATATGACGCGCCGTTTAGCCAAAGAAGAAGGTATTTTTGCGGGTGTTTCATCAGGCGGCGCGGTTTGTGCGGCATTGAAACTGGCTAATGAAATTGAAAATGCGGTGATTGTGACGATTATTTGTGATCGCGGTGATCGCTACTTATCAACAGGATTATTTAATTCGTAGACATAAAAAAATGCAGCATCCAGAAAAATTGATGCTGCATTAAAAAAAGAGAAGGATATAAGACTCTCGCCACGCTTAGAGGAGCTTTGAAGAGTGCGTGCATTTTAGCGTTAAATTTCAAACTCGAAAATGTGACAAATTGTCGCGTGACAATTTGTCACACTATTTAAAATTTATTCACAATCTATTATTCAAAAACTCAATGTATATTTTAGGGATCGAAACATCGTGTGACGAAACGGGCGTTGCCATTTACCATTCGCAGCGCGGCTTGATTCACCACTTGCTTTACAGTCAAATTGAAATGCACAGCGAATATGGCGGCGTTGTGCCAGAACTCGCCTCGCGTGATCACATTCGCAAGTTGATTCCACTCATTAAACAACTTCTGCTCGAAAGCAAATTGACGAAAATCGACATCACCGCGATTGCTTACACCGCAGGACCTGGTTTGATGGGCGCGTTATTAGTTGGTGCGGCAACCGCACAAAGTTTAGCGTTTGCGTGGCAAATTCCCGCTGTTGCGGTGCATCACATGGAAGGTCATTTACTCGCGCCCATGTTAGAAGAAAATCCGCCAAATTTTCCATTTGTGGCGTTGCTGATTTCAGGCGGACACACGCTGTTGGTCAAAGTTGAAAGTATTGGGAACTACGAATTATTAGGCGAATCATTGGACGATGCGGCAGGGGAAGCGTTCGATAAAACCGCGAAATTACTTGGTTTAAGTTATCCAGGCGGTGTGAAATTGTCGAAATTAGCCAAATCAGGACAAGCGCGTTTTCGTTTTCCACGTCCCATGACAGATAGACCTGGTTTAGATTTTAGTTTTAGCGGCTTGAAAACGTTTGCGTTAAATACCTTTCAAAACAGTGAAAAAACAGATCAAGATAAAGCCGATATTGCGTTGGCATTTCAAAATGCCGTGGCTGACACATTGGCGATTAAATGCCGTCGAGCGTTGCAACAAACTAATTTGAAAACATTAGTCGTGGCAGGCGGTGTCAGTGCGAATACCCAAATTCGCGCCACGCTGACGGCCATGATTGAAAAAGAAAATGGACACATTTTTTTTCCACGTCCTGAATTTTGTACCGATAACGGCGCAATGATTGCCTATGCGGGTTATCAGCGTTTTTTGATGGGAGAAACACAAGGTTCAGAAATTTTTGCAAAACCACGTTGGGCGATGAGTGAATTGTAAAAACTCGCCCTGAATTTAAACTTACCTAAAATTTTTAAAATAGGCATAAACATGACAACAGAAAATACACCTTGGACACGCGACGAATTTGAAGCGAAATTGCGTAGCATGGAAAATTTGTATCACATTCATCATCCTTATCACATGTTGATGAACGAAGGAAAATTAACGAAAGCGCAATTACAAGGTTGGGTAGCGAATCGGTTTTATTATCAAGTTTGCATACCAATTAAAGACGCGAACATTTTGGCGAATTGCCCTGATCGTGAAACCCGTGCGAAATGGACGCAACGTATTTTAGATCACGATGGTCATCCTGGCGATGTAGGTGGAATTGAAGCATGGATTCAATTGGGTATTGCGGTAGGTTTAAGCCGCGAAGAAATTACGTCGCTCAAATACGTTTTACCAGCAGTACGTTTTGCTGTTGATGCGTATGTTAATTTTGCCCGTCGCGCAGAATGGCATGAAGCGGCAAGTTCGTCTTTGACAGAATTATTTGCCCCGAAAATTCATCAACAACGTTTAGATAATTGGCCCACACATTATCCATGGGTTGAACCCGAAGGTTATGCGTATTTTCGGAAGCGTTTAACCGAAGCACGCCGCGACGTAGAACACGGTTTAGAAATTACGCTCGATTGGTACAAAACCCGTGAACAACAAAATCGGATGGTAGATATTTTGAAATTTAAATTGGATGTATTGTGGTCAATGGCTGACGCGATGTATTTGGCTTACATTCACGAAATGCCCCCGTATTTTAACGTTGAAAAAAACGTTTAAGCACAACTTGGATTTGGCAAGGATGCTCAAATCCTAAATTGATTCAGAATGCCTTTACATCGATTTTATTTCAATACTTTAAAAAGCTAAATTATTTGAGCATCCGCCAATAACATGGATTGCGCTTGAATAATTGCTTCACTTTCACTTCGCACTACGCGGTGATAACTGCCATCCGATTGTAAAATCCACGCTTGCGAATTGTCACTTAAATACCATTCCAAATTTCGCAAAATTCGCTGTGACAGTTTTTTATTTTCAATCGGGAAACAAATTTCAACACGCTTAAACATATTTCGATTCATCAAATCTGCGCTCGACGCATAAACTTCTTGATTACCATCATTTGCAAACGCATAAATTCGAGAATGCTCTAAAAATCGTCCGACAATCGCTCGCACTTCGATATTTTCTGAAACGCCTTTGATATTTGGGCGCAAACAACACATTCCGCGCACAATCATTTGCACTTTTACGCCCGCTTGTGACGCACGATAAAGAGCTTGAATTGCTTGCGGTTCAACTACTGCGTTGACTTGAATAATAATTCGCGCCGATTTGCCACTTTTTGCGTGCCGAATCTCACGCTCAATTTTTTCCATCAAACCGCTGTGCAACGTGAAAGGCGATTGCAGCAATTTATTAAGTTTTGTGACTTTGCCTAAACTCGTCAATTGTGTGAACACTCGACGAACATCTTCACCCAATTCTTTGTCACACGAAAATAAACCGTAATCCGTGTAAAAAAAGGCAGTTTTTGGATGATAATTTCCTGTCCCCAAATGCACATAATTACGGAGTTGTTTGCCTTCACGGCGCAAAATCAAACACATTTTGGCGTGCGTTTTATACCCGACGACACCATAAACAACGTGAACCGCTGCTTCTTGAAGTTTTGATGCTAAATCGATATTGGCTTTTTCATCAAAACGCGCCCGAAGCTCAATGACAACCGTGACTACTTTGCCATTTCGCGCGGCTTTTACGAGCGCATTTACAATCGGTGAATCCGAACCTGTACGATAAAGAGTCTGTTTTATCGCTAACACATCAGGATCAACCGCCGCTTGACGGAGAAATTCAATCACGGGAGTAAAAGATTCAAACGGTTGGTGTAACAAAATGTCATTTTTGCGAATCGCAGCAAAAATGTCTTTTTGCCGTGCCAAATTAGCGGGAACGACGGGCTTAAACGGCACGAACTTTAAATCAGGACGATCTAAAATCAGTGCATTGATTTCTTGAACGCGGCTTAAATTCACAGGACCATTGACCAAAAATAAACGTTCGCGTGTCATTCCAAAGCGTGCCAATAGAAAAATAACGGTTTCTTCAGGGCAATTCGCGTCGATTTCTAAACGTACTTCGTCGCCATAATTTCGCATGGCAAGTTCACCTTCAACTGCAAGCAACAAATCATCAATCGCGTCATCATCAACAAAAAAATCACTATTTCGCGTCACGCGGAATTGATAACACCCCTTGATATTCATGCCATGAAAAAGCTGCTCGATAAAGGCGTGAATTATTGACGATAAAAATACAAAATCATTTGTACCGCTATTTGTTTCAGCACTCGGTAATTTAATAATGCGTGGCAAGGAGCGCGGGGCTTGTAACACAGCGCGTCCGCTATTTCGACCAAACGCATCTTTGCCCGTTAGCGAAATAATAAAATTTAAACTTTTGTTCAAAATACGCGGAAAAGGATGAGCCGAATCCAAACCGACAGGCGTTAAAACAGGCAAGATTTCTTCATTAAAATAACCTTCCAGCCATTTACGCTGTAATTCTGTCCATTCTGCCCGTCGCACGAAATTGATATTTTCTTTTTTCAATTCTGGCAAAAGAATATCATTCAAAGTCGCGTATTGATCTTCAACCAAAATTCGCGATTGTGTTGAAATTAACTCCAATTGTTCTTTGGGCGTTAAGCCATCAATACCGCGTGTATTTGGATCCATTGCGACCATTTCAATCACGCTGGCAACACGTACTTCAAAGAATTCGTCTAAATTTGAGCAAGAAATACACAAATAATTTAAGCGTTCTAAAAGCGGCACACTTTCATCTTTCGCTTGCGCTAAAACTCGTTTGTTAAACTCTAATAAACTCAGTTCGCGGTTAATATAAAGTTCAGAATTTTTTAAGTTAATTTCTTCAGAAATATGATTGGTCATGGTCAGGTTTTTAAGGGCGTATGTCATTATTTTGAAATGAATGGATATAGTAGAATATAGCTGACGGTAATTTAAGTTTATTTAGCGTGTGTGACAAGATTGTGACGTAAAGCTTAATTCAAATTCAAAAAGTTAGAGCGTTAATTGTTCATGAATCTAAAATAATTTATCGTCTAAAAGTCGTAATCGCCTACAATCTGCGATCTAAATTCATAACAAATCTCCGAGTAACAAATGTCACAACCTTCAATCACGCCCCCAAATTTATTTAGTTACCGCAAGTATTGGGCGCAACGTTTTGGCATCGCGCCACAACTGCCGATGAGTCGCGCCGAAATGGACGAATTAGGTTGGGATAGTTGTGACGTGATTATTGTCAGCGGCGATGCGTATGTTGACCACCCTAGTTTTGGAATGGCGTTAATCGGTCGAATGCTCGAAGCACAAGGCTTTCGCGTCGGCATGATTGCTCAACCTGATTGGACAAGTGCCAAAGATTTTCAAAAATTAGGTCGCCCCAATTTATTTTTTGGCATTACAAGCGGCAACATGGATTCGATGGTAAATCATTACACCTCGGACAAAAAAATCCGTTCAAATGATGCTTATACGCCTGATGGTACCGCGTCGAAACGTCCCGACCGTGCGACCTCTGTTTATTCGCACCGTTGCCGTGAAGCCTTTAAAGATGTGCCTATTATTATTGGTGGCATTGAAGCGAGTTTACGGCGTATCGCGCATTATGATTATTGGTCGGACACCGTGAAAAAATCGGTGTTGCTTGATTCAAAAGCCGATTTATTATTATTCGGCAATGCAGAGCGGGCGATTGTTGACGTGGCGCACCGTTTAGCAAAAGGCGAAAAAGTTCAAGATATTAAATTCATGCGTGGCACGGCGCATTTTGTGAAAGAAGTTCCTGCGGACTTTGCTGTCAAAGATTCGACCGATTTTGATAAACCTGGTGCGATTGCGCCACCTGCGAATCCATATCAAGAAGAACCGCCTTGCGATAAATCTGAAACAGCAACAGCAAATGAAGATGAAATTAAAGTCGCGCCGTTAATTCAAAATATCAAAGTGTTGCGCGAAAAAACCGCGATTCGTTTGCCGTCGTATGAAACGGTGAAAAATGACCCAATTTTTTACGCGCATGCGTCGCGCGTCATGCACGGTGAAACGAATCCGTATAACGCGCGTCCGTTGGTTCAAAAACATGGCGACCGCGAAGTGTGGCTAAATCCGCCGCCGATTCCGTTGACTATGCAAGAAATGGACGGTGTTTTTGATTTGCCCTATTCGCGTTTGCCGCATAAAAGTTATGGTGGCGCGAACATTCCCGCGTTTGAGATGATTCAACATTCCGTCAATATCATGCGCGGCTGTTTTGGTGGCTGTAGTTTTTGTTCGATTACTGAACACGAAGGGCGGATTATTCAAAGCCGCAGCGAAGATTCAATTATCAAAGAAATTGAAGCCATTCGTGATACGTCACCCGCTTTTACGGGGCATATTTCAGATTTAGGCGGTCCTACGGCGAATATGTATCGCCTCGCGTGTAAAGACAAAGAAATTGAAAGTGCGTGCCGTAAATTATCGTGCGTTTATCCAGGGATTTGCCCGAATTTGAATACTGACCATTCATCATTGATAAAACTTTATCGTCGCGCTCGTGGTTTGAAAGGCATTAAAAAAATCTTTATTGCATCAGGTTTGCGTTACGACCTAGCCGTTGAATCACCTGAATATGTCAAAGAATTGGTGACGCATCACGTTGGCGGTTATTTGAAAATTGCGCCTGAACACACCGAAAAAAATGTACTTTCACGCATGATGAAACCAGGCATGGGAACGTATGACCGTTTTAAAGAAATGTTTGACCGTTTTTCAAAAGAAGCAGGCAAAGAACAATATCTAATTCCCTATTTTATCGCCGCGCATCCTGGTACGACGGATAACGATATGTTGGAATTGGCGTTGTGGTTAAAACGCAATAATTTCCGCGCTGACCAAGTTCAAGCATTTTTGCCGTCGCCGATGTCGATTGCGACCGCGATGTATCATTCTGGCAAAGACAGTTTGAAAAAAGTCACCCGCGAAGCCGAAAATATAAGCATTCCCAAAAGTGTCAAACAACGCCGTTTGCAAAAAGCGTTTTTGCGTTATCACGATCCAAAAAATTGGGATTTGTTGCGCCAAGCATTAAAAGACATGGGACGCGCGGATTTAATTGGTAATGGTAAACATCATTTAATTCCGAGTTACCAGCCAAAAGGTTTTGAATCGACTGAAAAAACACAACCGTTCAAAACAAAATACACTGACTTTGCTAAACCAAAATCTAAAACCTCTTTTTCTAATTCTAAAAATCGTCGTCCGCGTTAAATCAAAAATGTTACGTCTAAATTTTCGATTAAAAACTAGCTTTTGTGCCTTAGCATTACTGCTTTCTGGAAGTGTATTTGCTAGTGAAACTGTGAATTTACAATTGCGCTGGCATCATCAATTTCAATTTGCTGGGTATTACGCTGCGCTTGAAAAAGGCTTCTACGCAAAAGCGGGTTTAAACGTTGTGATTCACGAAGGTTCGCCCGATAAGATGCCCATTCAAGAAGTTTTAAGCGGCAATACCGAGTATGGTGTAGGCAATAGCGAATTACTTTCTGAACGGTTACACGGTGCGCCATTAGTCGCTTTAGCTGCAATGTTTCAACATTCGCCGTCTGTTTTGTTGGCGCGAAAAGAGCTGTTATCTCCGAGTGATTTAATTGGTAAAAAAGTGATGATGCTCAATAAATCAATGGATACTGATTTACTAGCTATGTTGGGAAATGAAGGTGTTGATATTAGTCGAGTTGGAATTTTACCGAGCAGTTTTGAACTTCAAGATTTAATTGATGGGCGCGTTGATGCCTACAATGCGTATCTAACGAACGAAGCCTATTTGTTAAAATGGCAAAATTTTCCATTTACCGTTATCAATCCTCGTAATTATGGCGTGGACTTTTACAGTGATATTTTATTTACAACTGAAAGTGAACTTCATGAACATCCAGATCGCGTAAAAGCCTTTCGCCAAGCCAGTATTGAAGGTTGGAATTACGCGCTTGAACATCCAGACGAAATTATTGAATTACTCATCAACAAATACTACGTTGAAAAATCGCGCCGTCATTTGCAATATGAAGCTGATGCAGTACGTCCGTTAGTGGTTCCCGATTTAATAGAAATTGGTCACATGAATCCAGCGCGTTGGCATTCGATGGCGGATACATTTGTAAGAGCGGGAATGGCTCAAAAATCAACAGTTTCAGAACGATTAAACGGTTTTATTTATGATCCTGACATTAAATTCGACAAAGAAAAACTTTACAGTTACTTAGGTATTGCAGCAATTATTACTGTTTTAGGATTCTTAATTCTGTTTATTTTGTTGGTTGCCTATAAATCCATTAAACGTGAAAACAAAGCACGCCGCAAGATTGCAAAAGCACTGTTGCAACAAAGTAATGACTTGGCGTTGCACAATCAAATTCTGAAAAAAGTGGGCAGCAACACGATTGATTTACACACGTTGCACGCTTTGCTTAACGAATTGATTAACGGTGTTGAAATGCAATATCCAAATATGCGCTGTTCGGTTTTATTACTGAATCGAGAAACAGGAAAATTACATCACGGCGCAGCACCAAGTTTGCCAGATTTTTTTAATGAAGCCGTTGACGGTTTGAAAATTGGTGAGGGGCAAGGTGCGTGTGGCACAGCCGCGTTTCGTGGTGAACGAGTAATCATCACGGATGTTTTGAAGGCTGCTTTTGATTCAAAATTTTCTGAAATCGCACAGCTGGCAAATATCCGCTCATGTTGGTCACAACCGATTAAAAATAGCCAAGAAGAAGTTTTAGGTACCTTTGCAATTTTTCATTCATCAACTTCCGATCCCAAACAATCGGAATTGATTTCGATTGAACAATACGCAAATTTAATCATGTTGATGATTGAACGTTATCGAGATGACACAAAAATTCAAAGATTAGCATTTTACGACCCGTTAACAGGTTTGCCGAATCGTCGTTTGATGTCAGAACGTTTAAAACATGGCATTGAAAGTAGTTTGCGTGAACGTAAGCGAATGGCAATTTTGATGATGGATTTAGACAAATTCAAAGCCGTGAATGACAATTTTGGACACGCGGCGGGCGATGAATTGTTGAAACAAGTTGCTAAACGAATTCAAAATCGTATTCGAGAAGTGGATACGGTAGCGCGTTTGGGTGGCGATGAATTTGTAATTTTACTCGAAGATATTAGCCACATTGATGATGCGGCTCGCGTGGCAGAATTGATTGTGCAGGATTTAAGTCAACTGTTTCAATTGGAACAAAGTGACGGTATTCAAATCGGTGCGAGCATTGGTATTAGCCTTTATCCCGAACACGGCGATGATCCAGAATTGCTGATTGACCACGCCGACACCGCGCTTTATCACGCAAAAGATGCGGGACGCGGGCGATTTGCGTATTTTTCAGAAGAATTAACGATTGCGGTGCGTGAACGGATTGAATTGGAAACACGTTTGCGGCGGGCGATAAATAATCAAGAATTACGATTGCATTATCAGCCACAAGTGGATATTTCGACAGGCAAAATCATTGGTACTGAAGCCTTAATTCGTTGGATTGATCCCGAAAATGGTTTCATTTCACCGAATCATTTTATTCCGTTAGCCGAAGAAACGGGGTTGATTGAAAAAATTGGTGAATGGGTCGTTTACGAAGCGTGTCGGCAGGGAAAAATTTGGATGAGTCATGGGATTACCGAATTGACAATTGCTGTGAACGTTTCGCCTGTGCAATTTCAACGCTGCGATTTGAATGAATTGATACTAAATGCTTTGCGTGATACAGGTTTTCCAGCTGCCCGTTTAGAATTGGAATTGACTGAAAGTGGCTTGATGGAAAATCAAGAGAAAGTGATCGGTATTTTGAACAACTTGCGAGCGCAAGGTATTCGATTGGCGATTGATGATTTCGGTACAGGTTATTCATCGTTGGCGTATTTAAAACGTTTTCCGTTGGATGTCCTGAAAATTGATAAAAGTTTTATCGATGATATTCCACAACTCAAAGACGATATGGAAATTACCGCAACGATTATTGCGATGGGAAAAATTTTGGGTTTTAAAGTTTTAGCGGAAGGCGTTGAAACCCCAGAACAACTGGATTTTTTACGAAAAAAGGGCTGTGACATTTATCAAGGCTACATTAAAAGTAAACCGTTGCCTGCGGATGATTTTTTGAAGTTGTTGTTGGCGGATTAGAATGCGACATCCGTTGTGTAATTTTTATCTATAAAGTTAGAATGCCCCGTTACTTGCTTGCAAACCGATTGAATCCTATAATCCGACCTTTTTTTGTTGACAGGCAAAATCGTTATGAGCAGTCACATTATGCCCACTTATGCGCGTCTCGCCGTTACCTTTGAACGAGGTGAAGGCGCATGGTTGTGGGACGATAAAAACCAGCGTTATTTAGATGCGTTATCAGGCATTGCAGTTTGCAATTTAGGACACGCGCATTCAGCTGTACATGAAGCGATTTGTCAACAAAGCGCAAAACTCCTACACACCTCGAATCTTTACGCCATCGCTAGCCAAGAAAAACTTGCTGACAAGCTGATTCAAATGAGTGGCATGACCAACGTTTTTTTCAGTAATTCAGGTGCCGAAGCGAATGAAGCGGCAATTAAACTCGCCCGAAAATTCGGGCATTCAAAAGGCATCGAAACACCTGCGATTATCGTGGCAGAAAAAAGTTTTCACGGGCGCACGTTAGCGACATTAAGCGCGACGGGGAATGCGAAAATTCAACAAGGTTTTGAACCGCTGGTTGAAGGTTTTGTGCGTGTGCCGTACAACGATATTGCGACAATTAAAACGGTACTTTCTGAAAATTCGTCAATTGCTGCGATTCTAGTTGAACCGATTCAAGGCGAAGGCGGCGTGAACATTCCTGCTTCCGATTATTTGAATCAAATTCGAGCCTTGTGCGATGAATACGATGTTTTGATGATGCTTGACGAAATCCAAACGGGCATCGGACGCACAGGCAAGTTTTTAGCGTTCCAACACAACGGCATTTTGCCCGACGTTTGCACCTTGGCAAAAGCGTTAGGAAATGGCGTACCGATTGGCGCGTGTTTAGCAAGTGGTAAAGCAGCAGACATTTTCACAGCAGGCAATCATGGCTCAACGTTTGGCGGTAATCCGCTCGCGTGCAGTGCGGCATTGGCAGTTTTAAACACGTTAAGCCAAAGTGATTTAATTTCTCAAGCGACGCAAAAAGGTAACGCCATTTGTGTAAAATTTAGAGAGAAATTACACGCTAATTCACACATCGTTGAAATTCGCAATTTGGGTTTGATGATTGGCATCGAATTGGATAAACCTTGCACGGCATTAGTTGGTCAGGCATTAAACGCGGGGTTGCTCATCAACGTCACACAAGACAGCGTAATTCGTTTATTACCACCGCTCATTATCGACGAAAACCAAATAACCCAACTCGTTGACACGCTGTCAGCGTTAATTCAAGAGTACACAAAATGAAACCAAGACATTTTATAAGTTTGCTGGATTTAACTAGCGATGAGTTTCGGACGTTAATCGCCCGTGCAATCATGTTAAAACACGTCCGCGACCGCGATTATCAGCCATTGAAAGGACAAGTTTTAGGAATGATTTTTGAAAAATCATCGACGCGTACGCGCGTTTCCTTTGAAACGGGCATGGCGCATTTTGGTGGACACGCATTATTTTTGTCGCCGCGTGATACGCAACTCGGACGCGGTGAACCAATTGCGGACAGCGCGAAAGTGATTTCACGCATGGTCGATTGCGTCATGTTGCGAACACATGAGCATGAAACCGTCACGCATTTTGCTGAAAATTCGCGTGTGCCAGTGATTAACGGTTTAACCGACAAAGAACACCCGTGCCAATTGCTTGCGGATATGCAAACTTATTTTGAACATCGCGGCGACATTCGCGGTAAAACAGTGGCTTGGATTGGCGATGGCAATAATATGTGCCACTCTTACATTCACGCCGCAATGGTGTTAGATTTCACGTTGCATATTGCTGCGCCAAAAGATTATTTACCTGATGCTGAAATTGTCAAAATGGCGGGGCAGCGAGTTAAATTTTTCGACACCACCGTTGAAGCCGCCAAAAATGTTGATTGTGTTGTCACTGATGTTTGGGCAAGCATGGGGCAAGAAGAAGAACAAAAATTGCGCGAGGTGGCGTTTAAAGCGTATCAAGTCGATGCAAACGTCATGGCAGCGGCGAAATCTGATGCTTTATTTATGCACTGTTTGCCAGCACATCGTGGCGAAGAAGTCAGTGCAGATGTAATTGACGGCACACAAAGTGTGGTTTTTGATGAAGCTGAAAATCGCTTGCACGCACAAAAAGCCTTGTTGGAATTGCTGATGTGCGGAAACGCGAAAATTTCTTTACTTAACGATTAAACGCGAGTGATTATGAAAAAAATACTTTTGTCCGCGTTAATACTTGTCAGTTCAATGGCACACGCCGCACCCAGTGACATTGTTTACGTTGCCGACGATTACAATTTAACGCTCTGGAGTACTGCAAATTACACGGGAAAACTTCAAATTCTTCCGACGGGTTCACCACTGACTATTCTAGGTGAACACCCCACCACAAACGGTTTAATTAAAGTTAAAACGATTGACGGCACTGAAGGTTTCGTCAAAATTAAATACGTCAAAAAAGAAGCTCCCG
>CANKON010000004.1 GCA_947484105.1 Methylococcaceae bacterium
CGCAGGCACAACGATTGCTAATTCGGTTCATCAAACCGAAGGACGCAGCACGCAAGAATTACTTGAAAACGCCGAACAGCTCGTTTTTAAAATCGCTGAACAAACCCAAAAAAGTATCGAAGGTGGTTTCATTAACATTCGTTCTTTGGCGAAAAAAACCATTGAAAAAATTGAATTGCTTGCTGAAATGGACGGTTCAATCACGGGGGCATCGACAGGTTTTGATGATTTAGATACGTTGACCTCAGGTCTGCAACCCTCAGACTTAGTGATTTTGGCGGGTAGACCGTCGATGGGTAAAACCACGGTGGCAATCAACATCGCCGAAAATTTCGCTATTAAAAATCAAAAACCTGTCGCTATTTTCAGTATGGAAATGCCAGGCGATGCGATTGTCATGCGGATGATGTCGTCACTGGGTGGCATTGAACAACAACGGATTCGGTCTGGCGATTTAGATGACAATGATTGGCCGCGTTTGACAACCGCATTGACGATGTTAAACAGTACAAAATTATTTATCGATGACAGCGCAGCACTTTCACCGACAGAAGTTCGCGCCCGTTCAAGACGTTTAGCAAAAGAACACGGTCAACTCGGTTTAATCGTGGTCGATTATTTGCAATTGATGCAATCGCCGTCGAGTGGTGATAACCGTGTTCAGCAAATTTCTGATATTTCGCGTGGTTTAAAAGCCTTGGCGAAAGAATTAAACGTTCCTGTTATCGCGCTTTCGCAGTTAAATCGTAATTTAGAGCAGCGACCTAATAAACGCCCTGTAATGTCGGATTTGCGTGATTCGGGCGCGATTGAACAAGATGCGGATTTGATTTTATTTATTTATCGAGACGAAGTTTATAACGAACAAAGTCCCGATAAAGGCACGGCGGAATTGATTATCGGCAAACAACGAAATGGACCTTTAGGTACGGTGCGGTTAATGTTCCAAGGCGCATTTTCACGCTTCCAAAATTGCGCGAATCCCAGTCATTACAGTTCTTATAACGACGAATAATCATTAAAACAAATGTTTTACCGCATCACGTTCTTGTTTTAATTCTTCTTCCGTGAGTTTCATTCTTGAGCGGCTAAACTCATTGATTGGCAAACCTTGTACGATGTGGATTTCGCCATTTTCAACCGTCACGGGAAAGGAATAAATTAAACCTTTTTCAATGCCGTAACTGCCGTCTGACAAAACACCCATGCTGACCCAATCGTTATCGGGTGAACCGTGCGCCCAGACACGCATTTGGTCTAATGCCGCATTTGCCGCAGATCCTGCGCTGGATTGTCCACGTGCTTTAATAACTGCTTCGCCACGTTGTTGAACGGTTGGAATAAAATCATCTACAAACCACGCATCATCAACCAATGATAATGCCTCACGTCCACGAACTGTAGCGTGGTGTAAATCAGGATATTGCGTGCCAGAATGATTACCCCAAACTGTCATATTTTTAATGTCAGTGGTTAAAACGCCGCATTTTTCGGCAAGCTGACTAATGGCGCGATTATGGTCTAAACGACTCATGGCAGAAAAATTTTTCGCAGACAAATCAGGCGCATTTTTCAAAGCAATTAACGCATTCGTATTAGCGGGATTTCCTGTGACCAACACTTTCACATTACGATTTGCAACGGCGTTTAAGGCTTTGCCTTGCGTGGCGAAAATTTCAGCATTGACTTGTAACAAATCTTTTCGTGCCATGCCTAATGTTCGAGGACGTGCGCCAATTAAAAAAACGTAATCGGCATTTTTAAACGCCACCAACGGGTTATCGGTCATTTCAATACCGCAAACAATGGGGCTTGCACAATCATTTAATTCCATCACAACGCCTTCTAAAGCTGGCATTGCAGAGGAAATTTCTAACAAATGTAAAAAGATGGGTTGGTCTTTTCCAAAGGAATGTCCCGCTGCCAAGCGAAATAACAGCGAATAACTAATTTGTCCTGCTGCCCCTGTGACAGCAATATGAAGTGGTGCTTTCATTTTTTATCTTTCCTTTGAAACAACGCGAAGGGTGTTATCTAAAAATGTAATGGAATGTGAAACGAAGTTTTTTAACGACGTTGTTAGTAGGGGGTTATGGAAGTATAACTACGAAATCGGTGTAGATTTTAACTCAGCCACAAAACTAAAACGAGTTTGTTTGAAAAAATGTCACAAATACACCTCTCATTACGGCTTATAGAGCGATGCTGTGTAAGCTCTAAAATTACACTATCACGACGGTTACAGTTAGAATAACGCCCTAAAATTTAACATTGTCATTCACATTTCTAAGAGTTCTTATGAAAAAAATACTTAGCCTCACCTATGTGCAGTATTTCATTATTTTTTCGATTCTTTCAATTTTCCCTTCGTTAAGTTTTGCTGAAGAAAAAATAAGCTCAACGCCGCTTAATTTGACAACGCATTGGGTGGGTTACGGGGCATTAGTTTTATTTGTTGGCGCGTATTTATTAGCGATGACTGAAGAAATGACGGAACTTCGTAAATCAAAACCGATGGTTTTTGCGGCAAGTGGAATTTGGATTTTAATTGCATTTGTTTATGTTCAAGGCGGAATGACTGAACAGGCAGGGGCCGCGTTTCGTGCCTCGTTAGAAGGTTATGTCGAATTGTTTTTATTTATTATGGTTTCAATGACGTATCTGAACGCAATGGAAGACAGAGGCGTTTTTGAAAGTTTGCGAATTTGGTTGCTGAGTAAAAATTTCACTTATCGTCAACTTTTTTGGATTACAGGCATTCAAGCGTTTTTCATTTCATCAGTTTGCAATAACTTAACGACTGCCTTGTTAATGGGGTCAGTTATTTTGGCGATGGGCAAAAATAATCGTCAATTCGTGACATTGGCGTGTATTAACGTTGTTGTTGCGTCAAATGCAGGTGGATCATTTAGTCCGTTTGGTGATATTACGACGTTGCTTGTTTGGCAAAAAGGTGTTGTGCCGTTTGCCGATTTCTTTTCGTTGTTAATTCCTGCAATTATCAATTTTGTTTTGCCTGCCGCAGTCATGCACTTTTGGATTCCAATTGAAACACCTGATGCTGTTTCAGAAGTTAAAGACATGAAACGCGGTGGCTTTGTAATTATTGTGTTGTTTTTGCTGACAATTATTACGGCAACGTGCTTTGAAAATTTTCTACATTTACCACCAGCAGCGGGCATGATGTTAGGCTTGACGTATTTGCAATTTTTTAGTTTTTATCTACAAAAAACTGAAAAAATGGCTGACGTTCTGGATTTACACATGGATGAAACATTACACACTGAAACACAGTCAAAACAGAGCTTACGGCTTGGTGAAGTCTTAGTTAAAGAAAATATCATTACGTTGTACCAATTAGAGCAAGCCTTAATCATTCAAGATATGCAACAAGATGAACAATCGTTATCGCGTCTTGGTGAAGTTTTAGTTAATGAAAAAATTATTACCTCTCACCAATTAGCAGAGGCGTTAAGCATTCAATCAAATCAAAAAATCGAAGAAACATTCGACGTTTTCCAAAAAGTCGCCAATTTGGAATGGGACACATTGTTATTTTTTTATGGCGTGATGTTGAGTGTGAGCGGTTTGAGTTTCATTGGTTATTTAACGCTGACTTCAAATTATCTATACGGCGAAATTGACCCAACAGTTGCCAATATCATGGTCGGAGTTGCTTCAGCGTTTGTCGATAACGGCACGATTATGTTGGCGGTTTTAACTATGATGCCTGATATTTCGGAAGGTCAATGGTTGCTAGTGACTTTAACAGCAGGGGTTGGCGGTAGTTTGTTAGCCGTGGGTTCAGCGGCAGGCGTAGGTTTGATGGGACAAGCAAAAGGAATTTATACGTTTACGAATCATTTGAAATGGATGCCTGTGATTGCATTGGGTTATGTTGGCAGTATCGTGGCGCATTTTTTAATCAATGGACGTTATTTTTAGATTATGGCAATTCACACTAAAGAACACAGCAACACAAAAACTGCCGCGTTAATTGCAGGCAGTATCGGAGTCGTTTTCGGCGACATTGGAACGAGTCCGTTGTACGCGATGAAAGAGATTTTTCGTGAACATTTAACACTCGAATCAACCCACGTTTTAGGCGTGTTATCGCTCATTTTTTGGTCATTGATGCTGGTTGTTGCGATTAAATACGCGATTATCATCATGCGAGCCAATAACAAAGGCGAAGGTGGTGTCATGGCATTAACCGCACTGGCATCAATGGCAACCAAAGATAGTCCAAACAGAAAACATCTCATCATCATGATGGGAATTTTGGGCGCGACGTTGTTTTATGGCGATAGCGTAATTACGCCTGCGATTTCGGTGTTAAGTGCGGTCGAAGGCTTGCAAGTGATCGCGCCGAAATTAGAACATTACGTCATTCCGATTACGCTGAGTGTTCTAGCAGGATTGTTTTTGATTCAATCGCGTGGCACAGGAAAAGTCGGCAAAATTTTTGCACCTGTGATGATTCTTTGGTTTTTGACATTGGCAACGTTAGGCGTGTTGCAAATTATTAAACAGCCACAAGTTTTGATGGCGATAAACCCGTATTACGCTGTTCATTTATTGGGTGAATTGGGCGTGAAAGGCTTTTTAATTATGGGTTCAGTTGTACTTGTCATGACAGGAGCAGAAGCGCTTTATGCTGATATGGGACATTTTGGCTTGAAACCGATTCGTTACGCTTGGTTTGGCTTTGTATTTCCAGCTTTGCTTTGTAATTATTTCGGTCAAGGCGCGTTGTTGTTGCAACATCCTGAAGCGATTGAAAATCCGTTTTATTTACTCGCCCCATCATGGATGCTTTATCCGATGCTGGTTTTATCGACTTTTGCGACGGTTATTGCTTCTCAAGCTGTTATTTCAGGCGCGTTTTCAATTACCAAACAAGCCATTCAATTAGGCTATTGCCCTCGAATGAATGTCACCCACACGTCAGACAGTGAAATCGGACAAATTTATGTACCAACTGTGAATTGGATGTTAATGTTTTTTGTGTTCATTTTGGTAATCAGTTTTGAATCCTCATCGAATTTAGCGTCGGCTTATGGCATTGCAGTAACAGGTACGATGATGATTGATACAATTTTGTCGTTCATTGTCATTCATGCGTTATGGCGTTGGAATCCGATTGTTAGCTATTCGTTTTTAGGTTTGTTCATGTTGGTTGATTCGATATTTTTATCTTCAAACAGCTTGAAAATTTTATCAGGCGGATGGTTGCCTTTAGTCGTCGGTACGGTGTTATTTTTATTGATGACAACGTGGATAAAAGGACGGGCGGTTTTAGCCGAAGCGATTGATGAAAAGAAAGTGTCTTTTGAAGAATTAGAAAGCAAAATTGCCACGCATGAATTGGTTACTGTAAAAGGAACGGCGATTTATTTAGCGCGAAATTTGCACGGCATTCCACAAGTTTTACTGCACAATTTAGAACATAATCATGTTGTACATGAACGAATTGTCGTTTTAACGATTGTGACAACAGACGAGCCTTATATCGATGACGAAGAACAACAAATTAAAATTCGTACTTTTGGCAGTCATAATCAATTTTGCCGTTTAAAATTATATTTTGGATTTAAGCAAAATCCCGATGTCCGTTATGCGTTGAGTTTGGCAATAAAAAAAGGGTTAGATTTAGACATGAATAGCGTGTCATTTTTTGTCGGTAACGAACATATTACGTTTAAACCCCGTAGTAAAATGCCAGTTTGGCGACGTGATCTTTTTCTATTCTTATTTCATAACGCGAGTAGTGCGATTAACTTTTTTAGAATTCCTGTTGAAAAAGTTATCGAGCTGGGTGTACGAATTGAACTTTAATTTTTTATTTTTAGGAGAAACAAAATGACTTTTTTAATCACGTTTGGCGCAATGCTGTTTGTCATTGCCATTATGGCAGTGGGCGTAATTTTTGGACGTAATGCCATTAAAGGTTCATGCGGCGGTGGTAAATCAGCAGCAGAATGTATTTGCACCGAAAAATGCGACAAACGTAAAAAATATGAAGCCGCTCAAGCGGCTGCAAATCAAGCGTAAAAAATGCCTGTTCAATCCTATTCGTGGCGTTACATTCTGTCGATTGCGCGGCAACATAAAAAACAACTTTTTTCAGCGCATTTAATCGCTATTTTCGCCACGATAGTCAGCGTTCCTGTGCCACTTTTGATGCCGCTTTTGGTTGATGAAGTGCTGCTCAATAAACCCGCCACCGTTGTAAAAATCGTTAATAACATTGCGCCTGTTGAATGGCAATCCCCGTTACTTTATATCGGTGTGGTGTTAGCACTGACGGTGATGTTGCGATTTGTCGCGATGATTCTGAACGTGTTGCAATCGCGCCAATTTACCTTGATTGCGAAAGACATTGTGTTTCAAATTCGTAGCGAATTGATTGGACATTTGCAAACAATTTCAATGACAGAATACGAAAGTTTAGGTTCAGGAACGGTTAGCACTTATTTGGTCAAAGATTTAGACACAATTGATAATTTTGTCGGTTCGACGGTGTCTAAATTATTGGTTGCAGTTTTAACCGTCACGGGAACTGCAGCAATTTTGTTGTGGATGCACTGGCAATTAGGCTTGTTTATTTTGTTGCTAAATCCCGTGGTGATTTATTTCACGCGCGTGGTTGGCGCGAATGTCAAACATCTCAAAACCAAAGAAAATTCTGCGTATGAAATTTTTCAACAATCTTTAACCGAAACGCTTGAAGCCATTCATCAAATCCGTGCTAGCAATCGTGAAAAACATTATTGCGAACAATTAGTTGATTTAGCGTTAAAAGTTAAAACTAATTCCAGTGCGTTTGCGTGGAAAAGCGAAGCCGCGTCACGTTTAAGTTTTTTAATTTTTCTGTTTGGTTTTGATATTTTCAGAGCTTGCGCGATGCTCATGGTGTTTTATTCCAATTTAACGATTGGAGAAATGCTCGCTGTTTTTGGGTATTTGTGGTTCATGATGTCGCCAGTTCAAGAAATTTTAAACATTCAATATGCGTTTTATGGCGCAAAAGGCGCGTTAGCTCGAATCAATAAATTAACTGCTTTGCGACAAGAGCCACGTTATCCGCATCAAAAAAATCCATTTTTAAACAAGCAAACGGTTTCTGTCAGTGTTGAAAATTTGCAATTTAGTTATGGCGATAAAAAAATTCTAAACGGCATTCAATTACACGTCAACGCTGGTGAAAAAGTCGCGTTAGTGGGTGCAAGTGGCGGTGGAAAATCGACGTTGATTCAAGTTTTAATCGGACTTTATTCAGCAACGTCAGGCAAAATTTGTTTTAACGGCGTTCAAATTGAACAAATCGGTTTAGATGTTGTGCGTGAAAATGTCGTCACGGTTTTACAAAATCCAATTTTATTTAATGATTCGATTCGCGCTAATTTGACGCTGGGCAAAAAATCAGACGATAAACAATTATGGAATGCGTTAAACATTGCACAATTAGCCGAAACGATTAAAGAATTGCCTCAAGGTTTAGATACGATTGTTGGACGTGGCGGAATGCGTTTGTCGGGCGGACAACGTCAACGTTTAGCGATTGCGCGAATGGTGGTTGCTAATCCGAAAGTGGTGATTTTAGACGAAGCGACTTCGGCGTTAGACACCGAAACCGAATCGAAATTGCATGAAGCGTTGCAGGATTTTTTGAAAAATCGCACCACGATTATCATCGCGCATCGTTTAAGTGCGGTAAAACAAGCGAATCATGTTTATGTATTTGAAGACGGGCAAATTTGTGAACAAGGCAAACATGAAACGCTGATTGAGCAAAATGGGCTGTACGCGAAATTATACGGCGGTTAATTTTAAATTTTCAGTGGCTGTTACCAGCGCATCAATCATTTCATCACCTTGCGCGATATGCCCCGAATTTGGCAACACAACAAAATTCGCGTGTGGTAAAAATTTGTGTAATTTCCACGCCGCTTCAATCGGACAAACTAAATCATGTCGCCCATGAATAATAGTTGTTGGCACATTTTGCAAAATTGCCGCATTTTCGAGCAATTGATTTTCTACTAAAAAATAGCCATTTTTCGCGTAATGCAATTCCATTTTGACTTGTTTAATGTCGTGGTCGGTAATATGAAAATCATTGTGTTGATAAAGATTTCCAAGCGCGACTTGTCCGCCCCAGGCTTGCCATGCTTTTGTCACACGCCGAATCGCTAATTCATCTTTTCCCCACAACGCCGAACATAAATCTAAAAATAAATTGTCGGTTCGATGTTCAATCAAAATGCTGTCATGAAGTTGTTGCCAAATTTCAGGGTAAATTAACGCCACACCGTTTTGCCCTAAAAACCAATTCATATCTTGAAAACGTGCTAAAAAACTGCCGCGTAAAATTAAGGAATTCACACGTTCAACGTGTTTTTCGGCATACGCTAACGCCAACGTTGCGCCCCACGAACCGCCAAATAAAACCCATTTTTCAAGCTGTAATTGCTGGCGAATTCGTTCTAAATCGTTTATTAAATCAGGCAAGGTATTATTTTCTAATTCGCCAAACGGCAACGAGCGTCCGCAACCACGCTGATCTAATAAAATAATGTGGTAAAAATTCGGATCAAAAAAACGGCGATGGTCAGGTTTACAACCTGAACAAGGGCCTCCGTGTAAAAATACAATCGGCACGCCATTTGGATTGCCGCATTGTTCAACATAAACAGAATGTACGCTGTCAGTTTTTAAAAAGAAATGATTAAACGGTTCAATTTCAGGAAAAAGTGTTTTCATACGTTTTGAATATAAAGTTAAAAAAGTACAGCGTAATCGAATAATTTGTCACAATGTAAAATAAAATTTGTTTCGAGAAAACTATGCACGACTTTATCGCGCTGCTTCGACAGCGTTATCACGCGGTTCTGAATTCTAATCCTAAAAATTATCAGCCAATTATTGAGCAATTAACGCTTGTGGAGGCATTTTTTCGTAAAGGAAAATTTGCTAAAAATTTGCCGTTGCAAATTGCAATTATTGGTCCGACGCAAGCTGGAAAAAGTTCGCTCACGAACGTTTTTTTGCAAATGCAAAGTGCTGGTGTAAGTCCGCTTGCAGGTT
This sequence comes from Methylococcaceae bacterium, assembly GCA_947484105.1. Taxonomy (GTDB): domain Bacteria; phylum Pseudomonadota; class Gammaproteobacteria; order Methylococcales; family Methylomonadaceae; genus UBA10906. The sequence goes on from CANKON010000004.1 coordinate 9,091, forward strand.
ATACAGTGCATCCGCAAGGTTTTTATCATGGTTTGAAACTTAGTGATTATAAAAATGTGGCTGCGTATTTTTCGCCGTTTGTGCAAATTGAAAATACTGACTTACGCCGTGAACGTTTGGATTGTTACACGTTAATGCAACTTGAAAATTCCTCGTTTTTTTTACCGCCTGCAATTTTTTGGGACACACCTGATTTTGATTCGATTGATTCAACTGATTACCGCGAAGGCGTTTTAAAAACAATTGCGCTGGCAGACGTGATTATTCTTGCCGTCAGTAAAGAAAAATACGCCGACCAAACCGTTTGGGACACGCTTAAATTGATTGAACCGTTGCGCCAACCGACGCTAATTTGTGTCAATAAATTAAGTGAAGGTAGCGAAGAAATTATTTTAGGGTCGTTCAAAGAAAAATGGCGCGATTATCGCAAAGATGCGTTTCCTGACGTGTTGCCGCTACTTTATCAAGCGCAAACAAAAACGCCTGAAATTCCAATCGAAAAACAGCAAATACTTTTTGAATTAGCCAAAAAAGTGCAACGCGAAAAACACGCGCGTCGTGAACAAAAATTTGTGCAAACGCATTGGCAAGACTGGATAAAACCACTCCGCGCAGAACATGAAACTTACGCCGCGTGGCAAGTTTTGGTGGATAAAATAATTGCTGACGCGCTGAAAAATTACCAGCGTGATTATTTGAATCACCCTCATCATTACGAAACATTTAAACAAGCGATTGCTGAATTATTATTGCTGTTGGAAGTTCCAGGCATAGCAAAAACTATGATAGCAGTGCGAAATCCATTTAAAAAATTACGCCGTTTGTTTGGTAAAAAATCGTCGGGTTTAGCAAAAAATAGCAATGAAATAAATGTTTTAAACTCTTTACTAAATCACACCTTGACTGAATTAGCGCATGAATTACTCGATAAAAATACGCATTCAATGTGGCGTGAAATTAGCGAACAATTACGGCAAAATCGTGCGAATTTTTTAACCGATTTTAATCACGCAGCGCAAAACTATCACGAACATTTTCAACAAGATGTGCAGCTTGCCGCGCAAGGTTTGTATCAAAAATTAGAAGAACAGCCGCTGGTTTTAAATGCTTTGCGAGCAACACGAATTACAGCGGATGCCGTGATTGTTGCGCTGACGCTTTACACGGGTGGAATCGGTTTGCATGATTTAGCTATTGCGCCTGCAATGCTCATGCTCACCAATTTTTTAACTGAAAGCGCGATTGGCAGTTACATGAAAAAAGTCGAAACTGATTTAAAAACACGTCAACTTGAAGCGGTAAAAACACAGATTTTCGCGCCATTTTCAAAGCGTTTGCATGATTTGCCAAATCAACTTAAAACCGAAACCCATTTTGCGATTTCACCTTCACAACTTGCCGACATTGAAACCCAATTTACTGAAAAACCACATGGCTTACGATTACTTTGAAATTTCACAGCGCGTTGATTTGTGGGCGCAACAGGCTTATGAATCGGGTTGGATTGCTGAAATAAATTCGAGCGTTTTGCAAAAAGAAAAAAATCCGCTTTTTGAAAGTTTTATGCGTCCGTTGATTGTTGCTTTCATCGGCGGCACGGGCGTTGGCAAAAGTGCGCTGTTAAATCGCCTTGCAGGAAAACCGATTGCAAAATCTGGCGTGGCGCGTCCGACATCCAAAGAAATTACGCTTTTTCATCATCAAGAAATTGCATTGCCAAACTTGCCACTGCACGAAATTCGCATTGCCACTCACGATGACGAAGCGCAAAAAAACGTAATTTGGCTTGATATGCCTGATTTTGACAGCACCACCGCGCATAACAAAGAATTGGTTTTAAATTGGTTACCACACATTGATGTGTTGATTTACGTCGTCAGTCCAGAACGTTACCGCGACGAAAAAGCGTGGCGTTTGTTGCTTTCAGAAGGTGCGACACACGGGTGGTTATTTGTAATGAATCAACGCGACCGAGGCGAAATTTCACAATTCGACGATTTTGAAAAACAGTTGCACGTTGCGGGTTTTGATGCGCCGATTATTTTCAAAACAAGTTGCACTGAAAATGTTGAACAAGACGAATTTGAAAGTCTCGCCAAAACTTTAACAACGCTCGCTACACAAAAAACGATTGAGCAATTAGAACAGCGTGGCGAGCAAGTTCGCACTCACACTTTGCATGAAAAGTTACAAACGTATTCGGCGCAACTAGGCAGTGAAAGCGCATTAAAAAAATTGCATTCGCATTGGAAAAAAAATTGGAAAGACACCGCGACGCAATTGCAACAAAGTTTCGCATGGCGATTAAAACCGTTAGCCGAAAATTTTGCGCAACGCGCGATGATGGAAAAATCGAGTGCCATAAATTTGTGGGATGATTTCGCGCAAACGCAATTTGATGATGCTTTAAATAATTTAACCATTGACACGCAAAATTTGAATTTGCCAACTTCACCGCTTGAAATGCAACTTTTGACGTTGCGTGAAAAAGCCAAAAAACAGTTTTCAACACAAGTCGAATTACACACCCGCCAAGCCTTAGCGGAACGCGGAAACGCGCTGCAACGTGGATTGCTAAAATTTTTTGCGATTGCAGAAATTTTGTTGCCGCTCACGGCGATGAGTTGGGTCGGTTTTCAGGTGGTGAATGGTTATTACGAGAGTAATCAAACGCATAATCATTATTTGAACCTTGATTTTGCGATTCACAGCACGCTACTTTGCGGTTTGTCGTGGCTTGTGCCATTTTTTATTTTGAAAAAATGCCAGCCATCTTTAGAAAAATGTGCGTTGCAAGGTTTGCAAAAAGGCATTTTGCACGGTTTAGAAAATTTAAATATCGCCGTAAATTTAGGAATTTCACAATTTGAAACGCAACGCGTTAAGCAAATCACACAATTAAACGAACTTAAAACCGCGTGCGAAGGGCTCACAAAAACGCCTGTAGAAATTGATAAAAATAGCGATTTGGCAAGAATGGTGATTTAAACCTGAGCCACAAATTTCAACATCGCGTCTTTTAACGCCTCCAATTTTTGTGAATCATAAATTGGATGTTCATCGGCATCGGTAACGTAAAACATATCTTCCACACGGCTGCCAATGGTTGAAATTTTCGCGCTGTGTAAATGAATATGTTGCTGCACGAAAGCACGTCCAATTTTCGATAATAATCCTGCGTGATCGGTCGTAATCAATTCGATAATCGTGTAACGATTCAACAAATCGGCGTGAAATTCAATGTGGGTCGGAATCGGAAAATGTTTAGCTTGGCGTGAGTGTGATTGACGGTGAATGTTTTTAGTTTTTTGCACTTTGTTTTGCAATAAATTTTGCCGTAATGATGAACTAATATGTTTTTCTCGAAATAAATCGTTAATGGCTTCACCAGATTGTTCTAACACCAAAAAACTATTTAAAACATAGTTATCGAGCGTGGTAATAATTCGTGCATCTAAAATTGTGAGTCCTAATTGATCTAATGTTGCTGTGCTGAGTGAAAAAATTTCACCTTCATTTTGAGTATAAACAAACACTTCTGCACTGCCACGTTGCGTTTGTGGACGCAATAAAACCAAAGGCAAATCTTGTTCCTTAGAAGCTGCAATGGCGATGGTGTGCCATGCAATTTCGTCTGCTGAGTAACGTAAAAAATAGTCATCGCTCGCGTGTTTCCATGCTGAATCAATCGTTGTTTCAACCATCCCTAATTTAAGCAATTCCGTTTTGGCTTCTTGCTTATTTTCAGCTAAACGGTCAGCAAATGTGGCAGGGTTTGGCAATCCTGTCCGAATAACTTTGTACGTTTCGGAATAAAGTTCTTTGAGCAACGCATCTTTCCAAGAATTCCAAAGCTCAGGATTCGTGGCGCGAATATCAGCAACCGTTAGCAGATACAGATAATTCAAATACTCTGTGCTAACCACTTTTTGTGCGAATTCATGAATGACATCAGGATCGCTAATATCCTTGCGTTGCGCGGTCGTAGACATGACCAAATGATTACGAACCAGCCATGCAACTAAATTGGTATCGTGGCGCGAAAGGTCGTGTTGTTCGCAAAATTCTCGCACGATTCTTTCACCTACAATCGAATGATCGCCGTTCAAACCTTTTGCAATGTCATGAAATAACGCCGCCAAATATAATAATTCGGGCTTTTCAATATGCTGAAAAACAGTGGTACAAAATGGGAATTCGTCATTGTGTTTTTCAATCGTAAAACGGCGCAAATTGCGAATCACAAATAACGTATGTTCATCGACGGTATAAATGTGAAATAAATCGTATTGCATTCGCGCCACAATATTGCCAAATTGTGGAATGTACGCCGCCAAAATACCGTAACGATTCATACGCCGTAGTTGATTTGTGATGCCTCGCGGCTGTCGGAATGCTTCAATAAACAGATGATTTGCCGTTTTATTCACGCGAAAATCCGCGTCGATTAAATGCAGACTTTTCCGAATCAATCGTAACGTCGTGGCACGAACGCCTTTGATTTCATCGTGTTGTTCGAGAAGTAAAAATAATTCCAATAACGCCAACGGATGCCGTTCAAAAACGTGTGCATCAATCGTTTCTAAATAGCCATTAATAACTTCAAAATTCATATCCAAACGGCGAACTTCATTGTGTTCACGCGGTACAAAACGCTCGTCAAATAATTGCAATAACATTTCGTTCAGTCGTTCTAAACCCATCACGGTTTTGAAATAAAATTGCATGAATTGTTCAACATCTTGGTTATATTCTTGATCGTCTCGTTTGAAACCAAATTGTTCGGCAAGGTCGCGCTGATAATCAAAAACTAAACGGTCTTCAGCACGGTTAGTGAGCAAATGCAGAGCGTAACGAATTCGCCAAAGGACGCTTAATAATGCAACTAATTCGGCATATTCTTCTTCAGGTAAAAAGTCGTATTTGATTAACTCTTTAAGCGTTTGTGCGTTGTAATGGCGTTTAAAAACCCACGCAATGACTTGTCGGTCACGCAAACCGCCAGGGCATTCTTTGACATTGGGTTCTAAGTTGTAAGCCGTGTCGTGAAATTTGGCGTAACGGGCTTGTTGTTCTGCCATTTTCGCGGCAAAAAATTTATCTGAAGCCCAGATTTTATCGGGCGTAATTTCTTTTTTAAGGGCTTTTAATAATGCCGAACACCCGCAAATTTGACGAATTTCAAGCAAACTGGTCATGATGGTTTGGTCATTCGTCGCCACTTCCACGCATTGCGGAATACTTCGGACGCTGTAACCCAGTTTTAAACCGATGTCCCAAAGAAAAGTGAAAAATGCCCCCAAACTTTCTTGATAATCGGAACAATCGTCATTAGGCAAAAGTACCAAAATATCGATGTCAGAATAAGGGAACATTTCGCGCCGTCCGTAACCACCCACCGCGCATAATGTCAAAGATTTAGAGTGTTCGCTAAAAAAATGTTGCCAACAAACACTCAAAACGTTGTCGATAAAATCGGATTTCTCACGCAACAATTTTGAAACAGAAAGCTGTGGATTAAATTTTTCGCGTAATTCGGTTTCTTTGTTTTTTAGGCGCGTTTTGAACGTCGCTAAAATGTTTTCTGATTCAAATAAACTGCTGTCAAACGTTGTATTCATTGGTTTTTACACTCAGAGAAATTTAATTTTTTGTGCTATAAAACGATTTATACCAAATAACAAACTTTTGAATTCCCTCATCCAATTCTGTTTTCGGTGAAAAATCAAAATCTTGCTGCAAATCACTCACATCCGCATAAGTATCTTGCACATCACCTGGTTGCATCGGCAAAAGATTTTTAACGGCTGTTTTTTCCAAATGTTTTTCCAGCGTTTCGACAAAGGTAAGTAATTGTTCAGGCTGACTATTTCCAATGTTGTAAATGCGATATTTAGCCGTTGGAACTTTATCAATTACTCGTAAAATGCCTTCGACAATGTCATCAATGTAAGTGAAATCGCGTCGATGATTGCCATAATTGAACAAATCAATCGGCTTTTCTGCCAAAATTTGTCGTGCAAAAATAAAGGGCGACATATCAGGTCGTCCCCATTCGCCGTAGACCGTAAAAAAACGCAATCCTGTCGTCGCAAAATCGTATAAATGACTGTAACTGTGCGCCATCAATTCATTCGCTTTTTTGGTCGCCGCGTACAATGAAACGGGATTATCAACATTGTCGTCAGTTGAAAAAGGCAGTTTTGTATTTGCGCCATAAACTGAACTCGACGACGCATAAATTAAATGCTCGATTTGATGATTTCGGCAACCTTCCAAGATATTCAGAAATCCGACTAAATTCGATTCGGCATAAACGTGTGGATTGGTAATTGAATAACGCACACCCGCTTGCGCGGCTAAATTCACAACACGTTCAAATTTTTCCGTTGAAAATAATTTTTCCATTTCGTTACGGTCGGCGATATTGAGTTGAACGAATTTAAAATTTTTAAACGGTGTTA
>CANKON010000005.1 GCA_947484105.1 Methylococcaceae bacterium
AATATAGTGATAATCGTTTCATCAGGCGAATCGTTATTGTTGAATATGTTGATATATTCAAGACGTTTTGCTTTAGCAAATGCTTCCATTTTAGCTGACGATTTTCTCAGTACACTATCCGTGTAACCCATTTTTGAAGCATCATTCTTTGTTTGATAGTTAAAACGGTTATCCCCCCAAAACGTTAAATCTGGCACAACTGCTGATTTAATGTTGTAACACACTAAATAATCATAAGAACAAGATTCTCTGACATAAATAGCATTAGCTTGTTTTAACAATTCAAGATTTTTTTCAGACAAATTTGAAATAGTTGCGTTAATGACAACAACAGGCAAATCATAATGTGTGCAAAATTCAATTAACGAAAGAAGGCGATTTATATAAGGATTATTATCATGTAACGTGCCTTCGCCATTGATAATGACTAAATCTGTTTGCAAAATCTCTCTTTTGATATTTTCATCACTGTCCCAATACTCAAGTAATTTTATATATCTTAAAACCTCAACATTCCTGCAAAACAAATTTCTGTCTATCGCATTCATAACCCGAGAACAGCCATGATGTTTTTCAATTCGCGTATCGTTTGCAATAATCACTTTCATTTTTTTAACTGCCTTGCTTATAAAATTCGGTGTAAATTAAATCTAATGCTTGTTTTATTTGCTGTGGTTCAATCGTATCCATACACAAGCAATTTGCGTCATTTTCAACACAGTTATGACAGTTTGAATTTTCTAACGCAAAAACGTGTGCATTTTTTCCAACAGGTCCCCAACGTCTTGCAAAAATAGGACTGCGCGGCGCATAAATTCCCAGTGCATATTTACCTAATGCTGCCACTAGATGTAAAGGTCCTGTACTGCACGCAATCAAAGCGTCACACGATGCCACTAAACCTGTAAATTCATTCAAATCTAATTGCCCACAAATATTCGTTACTTTATGTCCCACTTTTTCAAAAAGGGGTTGAAGTAACATTTTCTCTGCTGATGAACCTGAAATAAAAATCTGAAATTTATCCGCATCGAGTAATTCGATTAACTCAATATAACGTTGTAAATGCCATTCTTTGGCACTACCACCCGATTTAGGATGAATAATCAGCTTAAATTTATTTTTTGCAAGTAAATGTGAATGTGTAAAACAAGAGGCTAATTCGGGTAATGCGTATAACGGCGGAATCTCAGACAACGAAAATTGATATTTCATATCAAAGGCTTTCAGTATTTCAAGATTGAGTTGAATTTCATGCAATAAAGAATTTCTACGCTTCAAAGGCACTAATTTATTACACGTCAGCCAATGATACAAACGTCTATTTGTTGCAATTCGTAAGGGTATTTTTAATTCTTTCGCACGTTTTGCCATCTGACGATTTGGAATCACATGAAGTAAACAATCAGGTTGCAAACCATTTAATGTAATGGTTTGGGTTAAAAAATCGTGTTTTTCAATGAAAAAATCGATGCTAGAACACGCTTCAATAATTGCTTTGGTATAGCTTGTCCCAATAAAACCAATAACAATATCTGGAAATCGTTGTTTCAATAAGGTAGCAATGGGAAGCGAAAAAATAACATCTCCCATTTTATGACCGCGTGTACTGATAATAAGGCGGCGCGGATTTATCAGTAAGTCACTTTTTCTTATTTTTTGTGTCATTTATTTTTTAAATTTCAGAAATATATCTGGCAGATTCTAAAGTCAATTGCTCAATTATCATAGAGAAAGCGGCTTTTCTGTTGTGCTATGATTCAGAATCACAATAAACATCAAACACCCCATCATGTTTCAAATTTTAATTTTATGGTGCGTTCTCATCAGCGCAAATCTTTTCATTCGCCCGTTAATGCCCATAGACGAAACCCGTTACGTTAGCGTGGCATGGGAAATGTGGGTAAGCGGTGATTTTTTGGTTCCGCATTTAAACGGTGAAACTTACAGCCACAAGCCGCCATTGTTATTTTGGTTAATGTCGTTGAGTTGGTGGATTTTCGGTGTAAATGATTGGACACCACGCATTATTTCACCATTATTTGCGTTAGGTTCAACTTTTTTATCTAGTTTGGTCGCGCGTGAATTATGGCGCGACCGTCCACAAATTTCAGCCATTACACCGTTGATTTTGCTTGGTACGTCATTTTGGTTAATTTTTAGTACGCTAACCATGTTCGATATGTTGTTGGCATTTTTTGTGTTGCTGGCGATTTTCAGTATTCTGCGATTATCAAAATCAAATGCGTGGCGCGACGTTTTTTTATTAGGTTTTGCAATTGGCGGCGGTGTTTTCAGCAAAGGACCTGTTGTGCTGTTGCAAATTTTACCTGTTGCGTTACTCGCACCGTGGTGGATTCAACAAAAATCAACTGAATTACGTTGGCGCGATTGGTATTTGAAATTAGTCGCGGCTATTTTAATCGGCGCAAGTTTGGCGTTAGCGTGGGCAATTCCCGCAGGTATTTCAGGCGGTGAAGCGTATCGCAACGCGATTTTTTTAGGTCAAACCAGCGGGCGTTTGGTGAAATCTTTTGCACATCAATTGCCGTGGTATTGGTATTTAGCGCGTTTACCGTTGTTATTATTGCCGTGGTTGTTTTTCAAACCACTTTGGCAAGGCGCGTTGAAATTAAATTTTAATGATTACGGTGTGCGATTTTGTATCGCGTGGGCATTACCTGTTTTTGTGATGTTTTCACTCGTCAGCGGCAAACGCATTCATTATTTATTGCCTTTAATGCCCGCATTCGCGTTACTTTTAGCGCGTGCTACCGATGAAATTCAAGATGTTCAAAAATGGCAAAAAGCCTATTTTCCTGTTTTTATGTTGTTCATGTTTTTGGTTCTTGCCGCAACAGCACTTCCCACTTTAAACGACCATTTTCATTGGGTAAAAAATGTAACCTTAGGCGGTAAATTATCAGCAATTTTTGCATTTTGTATTGTGCTTGTTATGCCGTTTGGAATGTTTTCAATGACAACAAAAAGCGTCGAGCAAATCATTTTTTACACCGTCATTCCGTCGATTATCGTGCCAACATTTTTGGCGTTATGTTATTTGGAAACCAATGCTAATCGGTTCGATACGAAACCGATTGCCGAAAAAATTGCTCAATTTCAAAATCAAAATGCAGTGGCGTTTTACACGGGAAAATATCACGCCCAATTTCAATTTACAGGACGATTGACACAACCTTTAACGATTTTAAATTCGCCTGAGGCGGTACAAGATTGGACACAAAATCATTCGGATGGTTTTGTGTTGTTTGATTCTGAAAAAATGGCACGTGAGAATTTGGTTTATTCACACGCTTATCGAGCAGGGGAATTAGGCTTTATTTCAAGCGAAAAACTATTGAAAAATTCGACGTTGATTAAATTTATGATTCCGTAACCAACGTTTCAACGCGAAAAGTTCCCGCGCCATTTTCACCTAAAATGTTGGCTAAAAATGGCAAAACGGTTTGCATTGTCGCGACTAAATTCCAAGGTGGATTGATAATAATCATGCCACTAGCATTCATGCCACGCCCTGAATTGTCGGCGTTAATACCTAATTCAAAAAGCTGCACATTTTTGATGCCGCTTTTTTTGAACGCTATTTCTAACGCTTCATTTCTACCACGTTCAATGACAGGATACCAAAGCGCGTAAGTTCCCGTTGCAAAGCGTTTGTGCATTTGAATCAGCGTTTTTACCACGTCCGAATAATCGCTTTTCATTTCATACGAGGGGTCAATTAACACCAATCCGCGACGTTCAACGGGCGGCAATAAACCAAGCGAGTTTTTCAAGCCGTCCGCTTTTTCGAGTTGAATGCGCTTATCGAGTTTCATGTTGGTTTTTAAAATTTCAAATTCATTGGAATGCAACTCAAATAAACATAAACGGTCTTTTGCACGAAGCATTTGCTTAATCAACAACGGCGAACCTGCGTAGGTTTTGAGTTGCCCGTTTTGATTAAAACGTTTTTGCAATTCAACATAATTCGCCACACTCGGCGGTAAATCGTCACGCTGCCAAAGCTGAGAAATTCCCGTGTCAAATTCGCGCGTTTTCAAGGAAAAATCGCTATCAAGCGCATATTTTCCGCCACCCGCATGGGTATCAATCACACAAAATGGTTTTTCTTTTTGCGCCAAATACGCAAGAATTTCGAGTAAAACAACGTGTTTCAACACATCGGCAAAATTGCCAGCGTGAAAAGCGTGACGATAACTGAGCATTTAATTATTCGCTTATGGTGACGAGCCAACCATTTTCGCCGTTACATTTTTCGACTTTGGTTGTGCCTTTGATATGAATTCGGGCTGTCGTATTTTTCAATTCGGCAGGTAATTTTCCTTTGACGCGATACAAATTTCCTTTCGCTTCGGCGGCGACTACAACAGGAATTGATTTGACGGTGACTTCGATTTGTTCAGGTTTTTCAACGTTAAATGCGGTAAATGCAAATTCTGATTCAGGTGCGACGGTCGCTAGATTTTCGGGTTGAAACTTTTCAAAACGAATTTTTTCGCAACTTGCCGAACCGCCCCCGCCACTATTTCCACCACCATGCGAACTGTGATCCATCGCGGCATAACTGTTCATTGCAAACGCTGAAATTGCTAAAGCAAAAACGATCTTTTTCATTGAAAACTCCTCATTATTTTTTTTATTCTTAGAAATGGAAACGGCATTTTTAAAACGCCGCGCAAAGTATAAAAGTAATTTTCAAAAGTTTGAACGATTAACCGACGTGTTCGGATACTTCTAAATCAAAACCCGACAGCGCGATATATTTTTTTTGTACGCCCAATACTTTCAATTTTTTCACGCCTAAATCCGCTAAAATCCTTGCTCCTGTGCCTGTTGTACGCCAATCGACATCATTTTTTGCGGCGACTTGATGCCCATTATCAGCAAGTTGATAACGGTGAATTTGTTCGGCTAAGGCTTGATTATTTTCACTTTGTCGAATCAAAACCAACACACCGCGCCCTGCTTCTGAAATTTTTTGCATTGCCGACCGAATTGATAAACTCGCTTCCCCGCGTTTTGAAGCAAAAATATCATCTAACACATTTCGCGCATGAACTCGCACTAAAACAGGTTCTTCACCTGAAATATCGCCCATCACGAGCGCAATGTGCAGATTATTGTCGTTGCGATCTTGATACGCATATAACCGAAAATCACCAAATTCCGTTGGATAATCGCATTCACTCACACGTTCAAGCGTGTTTTCATGTTGAATTCGATAATGAATTAAGTCTGCAATTGTGCCGATTTTAAGATTGTGTTCGACGGCGAATTTTTCCAAATCCGCTCGACGTGCCATCGAACCGTCGTCATTTAAAATTTCAACAATGACGGCAGCGGGTTCAACGCCTGCTAAATGGGCAAAATCACAACCTGCCTCCGTGTGTCCAGCGCGATTTAAAACGCCTCCCGCTTGCGCCATTAACGGGAAAATATGTCCAGGTTGAACTAAATCCTCAGCCATTGCATCTTTCGCTACTGCCGCTTGAATTGTTCGCGCGCGATCGGCGGCTGAAATACCTGTTGTAACACCTGTTGCGGCTTCGATTGAAACGGTAAAATTTGTGAAATACGGTGTTTTGTTATCGCTCACCATTAACGGCAACCGTAATTGTTGACAACGTTCTTGCGTCAACGTTAGACAAATCAAACCACGTCCGTAACGTGCCATAAAGTTAATATCTTCGGGGCGTGCAAATGACGCCGCCATCAGTAAATCGCCTTCATTTTCACGATCTTCGTCGTCCATGATAATGACCATTTTGCCTTGTTTTAAATCTTCAATAATTTCTTCGGTGCTGTTCATTGCGTAATAAATTCCTACTTTTATAATAATTCAATCTAATTGGTGCGTATTTAATCAAAATATATTTCTTGCTGTATTCTACAGAGAAAAAAGCCATTCGACGCAGTCGTGTACATATCCGTTTCCGCCACGCTTAAAGATGTGGATGTTAATGCCGATAAATTTGCCAACATAAATACGATAACGCCATTCTTCACACTTTTTACATTGTAGGAAAACAACCATGTTTCTGAGAAATTTACCGGTTAAGCGCAAACTGCTGGCGATGCTCGTATTGCCGTTGTTGAGTGTTATCGCCTTTAGTAGCACGATAATCATTGAACGGTTTCAAGATGTTAAACAATCACAACAGTTAATTCATGACGCGCAGTTTTTCGCTCAATTAGGTATCGTTACGCATAATTTGCAAAAAGAACGTGGTACATCTGTAGCTTTTGTGAGCAGTAAAGGTGCGAAAATGGCTGATAAGCTGCCAATCATGCGTTTGGACAGTGATAAATCTTTAATTCCACTAATAGAAAACCTTAAAAATCGTATTGCAGCAGGCAATTCCGCCATGCAAAACACGTTAGATACGCTCGCAAAATTAACAGAATTGCGTAAAAAAGCAGATGATTTTCAAATCGACGGACTAGCTTGTGCGGGACAATATACAAATATCATTCAATCGTTATTAGAACTTTCAAATACTGTTGGAAAATTATCAACAAACGCTGAAATTATGCGTGGTGCGAACACTTATTCTGCCTATATGAATATGAAAGAGCGTGCTGGACGCGAACGTGCGATTTTGGCGGGCATTTTTGCTCTCGATAAAATGGATTTACCGCATTTGTTGAAGTTATCAGGAAATTTAGGTGAATCTAACGCAAGCTATCAACAATTCATCCAAATCGCAACGCCTGATCAAATCGAATTTCATAAAAAAACCGTGACGGGAAAATCAATTACTGACGTAGATACAATGCGAAAACACGCACTTGAATCGGCATTAGACGTTTCATTGGGAATTGATAGTGCTTATTGGTTTGAGCAAGCTACAGCACGAATCAATTTAATGAAAACGGTTGAAGATAAATTAGTCGGTGATTTATTAAACAGTGCATTGGCGATTAAATCAAAAGCTACAACTGCGTTAATTGCTGTTTTAATTATTACTCTATTGATTATTTTCTTAGCGTTCTTTTTAATTACAAAAGTCTCACACGCTATTATCGAACCCTTGCATTTAATGCAACGTACTATTTTTGACGTGAATAAATCGGGAGATTATTCTAAAAAATTGGATTATCACTCTACAGATGAAATAGGCGAAACCGCCGTCGCATTCAATACGTTAATGGGAACATTAAAAACGGCTCTGTCAAATGTAAACAAAGTAATGGAAGCCATTTCACACGGCGAATTTAACGTTAACGTTGATATTGAAGTACATGGTGATTTAGCAGAATTAAAACGCAGCGTAAATGAAACAGTAGGACAACTTAAATCCACAATGTCTGCGTTAAATGGTGTCATGGATTCGCTTTATAACGCCGATTTTTCCAGTGAGATTGTTGCAAAAAATGTACAGGGAAATTATAAGCAAATTATTGATAAGGCAATCAATTCAGAAACTGCGCTTCGCGTGATGCTTACTAACATTGGCTCAGTGATGAAAAATGTCGCAGCGGGTGATGTTAATCATCGTGTAACAGCGGACGGTCGCGGTGAATTATTTACGTTGAAAAATAATATTAACAGCACCCTCGTCTCGCTAGAAAGTTTAAATGATATTGTTCACATTGCCGAAGCGTTAGCACGCGGTGATTTAACGCAATCCATTCAAACTAACTATCCAGGTGTGTTTGGTAAGGTGACCGTTTGCATGAATAACACTGCTGACAATTTAAAGCATTTGATTGGTAATGTGCATGATACGGCGGAAATGATTAGCTCAGCGGCAAAAGAAATTGCGGCAGGCAATAATGATTTATCTCATCGCACCGAAGAACAAGCAGCAAGTTTGGAAGAAACGGCGGCGAGTATGGAAGAACTCACTGGTACAGTGCAGCAAAATAATACCCATGCTGAAGAAGCCAATGTAATGGCAAATAGTGCCGCAGAAATTGCGTTACGCGGTGTGGAGGTGGTGAATTCGGTAGTTACCACAATGGAAGACATCAATAATTCGTCGCATCGCATTGTCGATATTATTTCAGTCATTGATGACATTGCTTTTCAAACCAATATTTTGGCGTTAAATGCTGCCGTTGAAGCGGCAAGAGCAGGTGATTCTGGAAAGGGTTTTGCCGTTGTAGCAATTGAAGTTCGGAATTTGGCACAACGTGCGGCGAATGCAGCAGGTGAAATTAAACGGTTAATCAGCGATTCCGTTGAACGCGTATCAGATGGAAGTAAGCAAGTTGGCGACGCGGGGCGAACAATGGAACAAATTGTAAGCTCGATTCGCAATGTGTCTGTCATTATCAACGAAATTACCGCCGCGTCCGAAGAACAAACATCGGGAATTAGCCAAGTAAATATAGCCATTCGGCAAATGGATGATGTGACGCAACAAAATGCCGCGTTGGTTGAACAAGCCGCCGCCGCCGCTGAATCACTCGAAGATCAAACCCGTGATTTAACCAACGCGCTGAAAAGTTTCAAGGTTTAATTCACGAACTTTTGTGACGGATTAAACGTAATCCGTCATCACGTTTAGCATCATAGCCCGCGCTATTTCACTAAAAAACCACTGTTTTGTAAAAGTTCCATTGTGACCGCCGAACACGATTTTGCAGCCGCCTCGCCTTTCATTAACCGCTCCATATAACGCGCTAACACGTCAACTTCTAAATTTACTTTTGTTCCAACCACCGCATCGTTTAACGTGGTTTCTTTCAAGGTATGCGGCACGATGTTAATGCCAAAACTCGCGCCGTTCACGCTGTTCACCGTCAAACTAATGCCGTTAATGCAAATAGAACCTTTTTGCGCGATATATTTGGCTAAATCATCTGGAGCTTGAATCGTAAAACGAATCGAACGCCCGTCCGATTTTTTCTCGATAATTATGCCAACGCCATCAACATGACCACTCACAATATGACCACCTAAACGAGTTGTTGGTGTGAGAGCCAATTCCAAATTAACGGCTGTTCCAATTTGCGAGTGTGCCAAACAAGTATGCGCCAGCGTTTCATTCGATACGTCCGCGATAAAATAATCAGTACCTAATTCGACAGCGGTTAAACACACGCCATTCACTGCAATACTGTCGCCCAAATTTGCTTCGGCGAGCGATAATTTTCCTGTGTGAATGCTTAAACGAACATCGCCACCGCGTGGTGTAATCGCCGTAATTTTTCCAACCGCTAAAATAATGCCTGTGAACATGTGTGATTTCCCTCTTATGTGTTAATTTGCCGCTATTATACGGAGCAACCTAAAACACACGCAGTAACCCTTTTCGTATTTCTTCAAAAAATAAGATTGAACTTGCCACAAAAGCTGCAATTCCCCATTCCAACGTCGTTAAATCAACTGTTTTAAAAACAAGTTGAGCAGGTCGCCATTGCACCATCACAACTTGCAAAATCAAGATGCTAATCAGCGATAACCACAACAAATAATTGCTAAAAAAATGGCGATTAAATGCACTTTCTTTTTCCGAACGGGCATTGAACACATTGAAAATTTGAAACAACACAAACGTTGTAAAAGCGAGTGTGCTGGCGTGTTTGACGCTGTGAAAATGCAAATCTAAAAATAAAATCCCCAGCGTGCCGATTGCCATCGTCGCACCGTAACTAAGCAAATTACTTAATCGTCGCCACGACAATAATTGTTCATCTTTTGGGCGCGGCGGTTCGAGCATCGCATTAAATCGTACAGCATCTACGCCGAGTGATATTGCAGGCGGTCCATCCATAATGATGTTAATCCAAAGTAATTGAATCGCAGTGAAAGGCAACGGTAAACCCACTAACGGCGCAATTGCCACACACAAAATCGCGCCGATATTGGTGGATAATTGAAAACGAATAAATTTCACCATATTTTCATAAATGCCGCGTCCTTCGTGAATGGCGTTCACAATTGCTGCAAAATTATCATCGGTTAAAATCATCGTGGCGGCTTCTTGCGCGACATCCGTTCCTGATTTGCCCATCGCAATCCCAATATCCGCATTTTTTAACGCGGGCGCATCATTCACACCATCACCCGTCATCGCCACAACGTGACCTTGATTTTTCAAACTGTTCACAAGGCGTAATTTTTGTTCGGGTGCAATTCGGGCAAAAACACCGATTTGATTGATTTGCGCGGTCAGTTGTTCGTCGCTTAATTGTGCAAGTTGATTTCCGTCAAGCGTGTCGCCTGTTAATCCTAATTCCCGCGCAATCGCATTCGCGGTATTTTTTTGATCCCCCGTAATCATTTTGATGGCAATGCCAGCACGTTGACATAATTCAATTGCCGCGCGAACTTCAGAACGGGGCGGGTCTTGCAAGCCAATTAACGCGACAAATTCCAGCGCGTCGATATAACGCAACAAATGACCGTCTTGCGAAAATTCTGACACAGGAATTATTTTGGTCGCAATTGCTAAAACGCGCAATCCTTTGTTTGCCATAGTGATATTTTTTTCTAGTAAGTATTCGGCATTGCAACGGGCTAGTAAAACTTCGGGTGCACCTTTTACAAAAATACGAATTTCTTCACCCATTTGGTGAAACGTCGCCATGAATTTGTATTCGGCATCAAAAGGAATTTCGGCAAGGCGTGGAAATGTGGGTTCTGTAGATTCTTTGAATAATCCTTTTTTTGCCGCTAAAACTAACAACGCGCCTTCCATTGGATCGCCGATAATTGTTTGATTGAGGCATTGACTGTCGTTACACAATACAAGTGGTAGCGATAATTTTTGCGATTCTAATTCAGAAATGGGCGGCGTAATGTCACCTTTAATGTCGTAGCCTTCGCCGCTGACGGAATAAAATTGACCGTTGTAAAAAAATTCGCGTACCGTCATTTGATTAACGGTGAGCGTTCCCGTTTTGTCGGTGCAAATCACGGTAGTGCAACCTAGCGTTTCAACAGCAGCTAGACGTTTCACAATCGCTTTTTGTTTTGCCATGCGGTGCATTCCTAACGCTAATGTGACCGTCACAACCGCTGGCAAACCTTCGGGAATCGCGGCAACCGCTAACGCAATCGCGGTAAAAGCAGTATCAATCAACGGTTCACCCCGCCACAACGCGCTGATAAATAAAATAATCACGATTAAAAGCGCAATGGTGGCTAATTTTTTGCCTAAATTATTAAGTTGAATTTGCAGTGGCGTGGCATCTTCTTCGGTTTGATTGAGCAACGTCGCTAATTGCCCGATTTCAGTTTCCATACCCGTTGCGGTGACTAACATTTCAGCGCGTCCGTGCGTGATGACGTTATTCATGTAAAGCATATTGCACCGTTCCGCGAGCGGTATCGTTGAATCGTCAATCGATTCAATACTTTTACTCACGGGCAACGATTCACCTGTTAAGGCAGATTCATCCACTTGCAAACTGTATCCATGAATAAGTCGTCCATCAGCAGGAATTTTATCGCCCGCTTCGAGCAAAACAATATCGCCTTGAACTAATTCTTTCGCGGACAGTTCAACAATAATACCGTTGCGGCGAACTTTGGCTTGCAATGTCAGCATTTTTTTTAAGGCTGCCAGTGATTTTTCAGCCTGAAATTCTTGATAAAATCCCAAAAGCGCATTCACGATAACAACGACCATAATTACCGCGCCATCCGCCACATCACCAATCATCGTCGCCACAATCGCAGCAGCCATTAACACCAAAATCAAGACACTTTCAAATTGTGCGAGCAACAATTTCCACAATGGTAACGGGGGTTTTTCAATTAACTGATTGAAACCATCACGTTTTAAACGTTCTGACACCGTTAAATCATTTAACCCCGTGATTTCAGAAACATTTTGTTGTTGCAAGGCGTGTTCAATTGTGAGGCAATGCCAATCAATTTTTTGTTTAGTCATCATGTGTTCCTCATGTGTTAAAAGCCAAATTATGATTCAATATACTCGCTACGTTACGCACAGCAACGCCATTATAAGCACAACCCTGAAAGGCAAAAAAATTCATGACCGCAATTGAGATATTTCCTTGGAATACTAATTTTGAAACGGGTATTTCTATCATCGATGAGCAACATAAAGGACTGATTAACTTACTAAACTTACTAATCAGTCACATCGCTTATCAATCGGATGCGCCAACATTAAACCTTGTTTTTGATGAACTTAAAGCTTATACGGTTAATCATTTTTCAACAGAAGAAAAAATATGGGAACAGTATTTTTCTGATGATGCTTGGATAGAGTGGCATAAACACGCACACGTTGATTTCATTGCAGAAGTTATAGCAATCAAAGAAGAATCAGATAAACCGCTCGAAGACATTATTGAAGAAATTGTTAAATTTCTAACACATTGGCTTGCGTTTCATATTTTGGATTCTGATAAACGGATGGCAAAAGTGGTGTTAGCCTTGCCATCGGGAATTTCACTCTCGCAGGCAAAAATTCAAGCCGATAAAGAAATGTCGGGGTCAACGCGCGTTCTGATTGACACGATTATGGGAATGTACGACCAATTAGCCAATCGTACTGTCCAAATGACTAAAGAAATCAATAAACGTAAAGTTATTGAAGCAGAATTACAGCTAGCAAAAGAAAAAGCCGAAGCGGCAAACATCGCAAAAAGTACCTTTATTTCCACAATGAGCCATGAATTACGCACGCCGTTAAATGCTATTTTAGGCTTTTCAGAATTGATGAGTTTAGATTCAACGGCAACGCCAAAACAAAAAGAAACGCTCGGCATTATCAATCGAAGTGGCGCACATTTGCTGAATATGATTAACGATGTATTGGATATTTCAAAAATTGAAGCGGGGCGACTGGAATTAAATGTTCAAATTTTTGACTTAATCAAATTGCTACAAGATATTGGTGAAATGATTAACGTCCGAGCCATACAAAAACAGTTAGATTTTCGTTTAGATATGGCTGCCGATATGCCGCAATTTATTAAATCGGATAGCGGAAAATTGCGCCAAGTGTTAATCAATTTATTGGGAAATGCCATTAAATTTACGGCAAAAGGATCAGTTATTTTACGCGCTCGTCTTGAAGCCTCAATACTCGTATTTGAGGTCATTGACAGCGGGCGTGGCATTCCAATAGACAAACAACCCGAACTTTTCAAACCGTTTGTTCAATTGGTTCAAGATAATTTAGATTCAAAAGGCACAGGTTTAGGATTGGCAATTTCTAAATCGCTGATTGAATTGATGGGGGGGGAAATTAGAGTTAGCAGTCAATTAAATGTAGGTTCGACATTTAAAATTGAATTACCTACCGAACTTGCCAATGCACCCGATGTCACAATGCGTGACAATCTCAAAATAGTGAAAAGTCTCGCACCAAATCAAACAGCGTGGCGATTATTGATTGTGGATGACAATTTTGAGAATCGGTTATTGCTTTCATCCATTCTAATTCGCATCGGTTTTGAGGTACGCGAAGCAAAAAATGGTCAAGAAGCGATTGACGTTTTTGAGCAATGGCAACCGCATTTAATTTGGATGGATATGCGAATGCCCGTGATGAACGGTTATGAAGCGACCTCGAAAATTTGCCAACTCAACGGCGGTGATAAAGTGAAAATTATTGCACTTACTGCAAGTGTTTTTGCTGAACAACATCAAGCTATTCTCCAAGCAGGATGTGATGCGATATTAAGCAAACCGTTTCACACGTCAGAGATTTTTGCGGCATTAGCAAAGCATTTAGGCGTTAAATTTATTTATCAAGAAGAAAGCGTGTTACCCGAAACATCGCCCTTTACAATCACCGCAGCAATGTTGACCGAATTGCCGTTAGAACTCTTTTCATCATTACACGAGGCGGCGTTGAAACTTGATATGGAAGAAGTTGATAGTGTGATTGAAAAAATCAATGCTATTTCGCCAGAAATTGCCGAAAATTTGGCTGAATTAGCAAAGAATCTTCAATTTGAACAAATTATCCAACTGATTGAAATCGGTAATTAAAAAATGAATAAATCGTTCGTACCACTTATTTTATGGGTATTGCTGATTGGATTGAGTTTTTGGATTTTGCAACCTTTTTTGTTGACGTTGTTATGGGCTTTTATTATTTCATTTGTTCTTTTTCCGCTTTATAAATGCCTTAATCCCTACATTCAAAATGACACGTTAAGAGCGGGTTTTCTAACTCTGACAATGACCGTCATTTTAATTAGCTTAACGTTTAGCATTCTTCATTTAGTCGAAACTGAAATCTCAACCGCTTATCAATTGTTACTAGATAATTTCGTTAAATCATCGTGGCAATTGCCTGAAAAAATCAGAAAATTGCCGTATATCGGTGATTATTTACAAAATACAATTAACCAGTTAATCGGTAATCATGATTCATTAACGACGCAATTCGTTGATTGGTTAAAACAAAGTTCGGGCATCTTAGCGCAATTTTTTGGTAGTGTCGGGCAGCGAACGATTAAATTATGTTTTGTCTTTGTGACGGTATTTTTTTGTTTTCGAGATGGTGAAAGTGGGTTAAATGAGATTAAACAAGGTTTGAATTATTTTTTAGGGGATTCTTCTCATTTATATTTACAAACGGCAGGCGACACGACTCGAGCGGTGGTTTATGGTTTGGTGTTGGCGGCATTATCACAAGGTTTTGTTGCGGGAATCGGTTATGCCGTTGTAGGTGTAAAAACGCCTTTATTGCTGGCAATGCTAACGGCTTTAATGGCTTTAATTCCAATGGGCGCAACGTTGATTTGGTTACCAACAGCCTTAATGTTGATAGTTAACAACGAATTATGGGCAGGATTAGGATTGTTAGCGTGGGGATTTTTAGCCGTTAGCATGATTGATAATATCATTCGCCCTTTGGTGATTTGTGGCGCGGGAAAAATTCCCTTTTTAGTCGTGATGTTTGGTGTATTCGGTGGATTATCAACATTTGGCGCAATCGGTTTATTTTTAGGACCTGTAATTCTTTCTGTGCTTTTGGCGGTTTGGAAAAATTTTATTCAACAAATCAGAACGAGGATGTAAAAAATTACTTGCTAATTACACCCTCATATAACGTTTTATCAACTACGCATTCAACGCTTTCAACACCGCCTGTAACATCGCATTCGCGTCACCAAATAACATCCGCGTGTTTTCTTGCACGAACAACGGATTACCGACACCCGCATAACCCGAAGCCATCGAGCGTTTCATCACAATCGTGGTTTCGCCTTTCCAACATTCAAGCACAGGCATTCCCGCAATCGGACTATTTGGGTCTGTTAGCGCAGACGGATTCACAATGTCATTCGCGCCAATCACAATCGACACATCAACATTGCCCCAATCTTCATTGATTTCGTCCATTTCATAAACGATGTCATACGGCACTTTA
>CANKON010000006.1 GCA_947484105.1 Methylococcaceae bacterium
TAGTGCGTTTGCCTGAATCAGAACGTTTATTTGCACAAGACATTGAAAATTTATTGATTTTGACTCCGAGCGGCAAAGAAATTTCCTTGCGTGATGTGGTGAAAGTCGAACGGTCGCACGCGGACACGGAAATCAACCGCCGCAACGGTCGGCGCAACATTCAAGTTAAAGCCGATGTGATTCCGCGCAGCAAAGTAGGCGATATTTCAAACGATTTGAAAATGACAGAAATTCCACGTTTGCAAGATAAATACACAGGTTTGGAAATTAGTTTTGAAGGACGACAAGCCGATATGGTTGAAAGTATGAGCAGCCTCAAAACGAATTTTATTTTTGCAATGTTGGTCGTGTATTTATTGTTGGCTATTCCCTTTAAAAGTTATACCTTGCCGTTTATTGTGATGGTGAGCATTCCATTTAGCGTGATTGGTGCGGTAATGGGACATTTAATTATGGGCTACGATTTAAGCATTTTAAGTTTGTTTGGCATCGTAGCGTTGGCGGGTGTGGTGGTGAATGACGCACTTATTTTGATTGAACACGCCATTGTTTTGCGTGACGCTTCGCCACAAAAATCCGCACGGGAAATTATTTTAACCGCCGTGACACAACGGTTTCGGCAAATTGTTTTAACCACGTTGACGACATTTGGTGGACTTGCGCCCATGATTATGGAAACGTCGCGCCAAGCAAAAACACTGATTCCGATGGCGATTTCGATTGGTTTTGGCAGTATCTTTGCTACGTTGATTACACTGATTTTAATTCCGTCGTTGTATGTGGTGATTGATGATGTGCGACAGTGGAAAAATGAACGACTATTTTTCAAAAAGCAATAAGCAATAACCCATTAGCAGTTTGTTTTATAACGAAAATTTTTAAATGCAGAATAAGGTAAAGATAATGGCTATCTCATTAAATAAAGGCGGTAATTTCGTTTCAGTCTTGTTTGGTACTTTGTTTTTAGCGGGTCTACCGATTCTTTCACAGGCGGCTGACTGCGCTGAAATAAAAGAACAGTATTGGCAATGTGTGCGATCTTCTATGACAAACGAACCCTGTACTGAAAATGTGTCGATTCCGCCAGAATGCTTAAAAGCAGGCACTGAAACCATTCAGAACTACGAATCATCGCCTGATGCCACGTCACGTTTTTTTGGTTCGGAAAAGAAATCGATCCCGATTGTCTATCCAACAACAGAAAACGTTCCTAAAAAACCCGTGAAAATTATCAATATCAAGCCACCCAAAGGCAAAATTTATTTTGAAACCGAAGACGATGTGAATCAGTACACCACGAAAATTAGAAATGATTTACTCAATGGCATCAAAGAAGGCAAAAGAGTTCGTTTAACATTTGATTGAAGAGCGTTAGGAAATTTATAGTGAAACCATTTAGTGAAGAACTCGCCCAACATATCGCGGTGATGAATTTGGCGCAAAGCTGCGCGGCATCTGTTGAACTTGCAGCACATTTATTACAAAAAACCTTTGAAAATGGCAACAAAGTGTTGTTGTGTGGCAACGGTGGCAGTGCGGCAGATGCACAACATATCGCGGCAGAATTTGTGGTGCG
The DNA here is from genome assembly GCA_947484105.1 of Methylococcaceae bacterium. GTDB lineage: Bacteria > Pseudomonadota > Gammaproteobacteria > Methylococcales > Methylomonadaceae > UBA10906. The sequence continues at coordinate 1,577 of CANKON010000006.1, forward strand.
TTATCAATTGAAACGTCGCGCTTTACCCGCGATTGCGTTGACAACGGATACCTCAATTTTAACGGCACACGCCAACGATTTTGATTTTGACAGCGTGTTTGCGCGGCAAATTGAAGCCTTAGGAAATGCAGGCGACACGTTGATTGCTATTTCAACTTCTGGAAATAGCAAAAACATCGTTCAAGCCGCGCAAATTGCACGCGCTAAAAACTTAAATGTAATTGCCTTGACGGGTGAAAACGGTGGCACGTTAGCTGAATTTGCCACGAATTTAATCACTGTGCCGTCAAAAATTACGGCACGGATTCAAGAAACTCATATTTTAATTGGACATTACTGGTGTGGTGTCGTTGAGGAAGGTTTAAATGTTAGCGAATCTGCCTGATTTTTCGACAGCTCGAATTTTAGTCATTGGTGATGTAATGCTCGACCGTTATTGGTCGGGGCAAGCCACGCGGATTTCGCCCGAAGCTCCTGTGCCAGTCGTGAAAGTGAAAACGATTGAGGAACGTGTTGGAGGCGCAGCAAACGTCGCCTTAAATATCGCCAAACTCGGTGGAAAAGTGACGTTAATTGGTGTCATCGGCGATGATTCTGACGGCGACCAATTACAACGTTTATTACAAGCCGAAGGCGTGGACTGTGATTTTATCGTCGATAAAAATCTGCATACGATTTGCAAATTGCGCGTTATGGCGCAACATCAACAATTGATTCGAGTCGATTTTGAAGAAACACCGTTAAATTTTAATCACGCTGATTTATCTGCACGTTTGCAAAACCATCTTGAAAAAAACGAAGTCGTGGTGTTTTCAGATTATGGAAAAGGCACTTTAGAAGATGTTGCGAATTACATTTCGACTTCAAAAAACGCAGGTTTGAAAACACTTGTTGACCCAAAAGGCACGGATTATTCACGTTATCAAAATGCCGATTTAATCACCCCGAATTTAGGCGAATTAAAAGCGGTTGTTGGTGAAGGTGAATTAGAAACGTTAATCGAAAAAGGGCGTGAATTATTAGCCGTGCAAAAAATTGAAAACTTGCTTTTGACACGCGGCGAAGCAGGAATGAGCTTGATTGATGCAAAATCAACGTATTCTTTACCCGCGCAAGCGAAAGACGTTTTTGATGTGACAGGTGCTGGCGATACCGTCATTTCAGTAATGGCATTGGGTTTGGCGATTGATTTACCCTTGCAAGATGCGATGGTTTTGGCGAATTTAGCGGCGGGCATCGTCGTTGGAAAAGTCGGTACTTCGACCGTTTCGACGCTCGAATTAATCCGCGAAATGCACACGCATCGCAATACGTTCGGTGTCGTTTCAGAAGATGAATTAGTTGAAATTATGCAACGCGCCAAAGCTCGCGGTGAAAAATTGGTCATGACAAATGGCTGTTTTGATTTGCTACATATTGGACACATTACTTATTTGCAACAGGCAAAAGCGTTGGGCGACCGTTTGATTATCGCGGTGAATTCGGATGAATCCGTGAAGGCTCTCAAAGGTAATTCTCGTCCAATTAACGATTTATCGGCACGAATGGCGGTTTTAGCCGCGTTGGAATGTGTGGATTGGGTGGTCTCATTTTCAGAAGAAACGCCAGAACGCATTTATAACAAATTGCTCCCAAACGTTTTAGTAAAAGGCGGGGATTACAAACCTGAAGACGTTGTCGGTGGCGAAGCAGTCATTTCAAACGGTGGCGAAGTCAAAATTTTATCGTTTGTCGAAGGCTATTCGACCAGCAAAATGATTGAAAAATCTCACCATTCAAAAACTTAACATTATGCCTTTACGTTATATCGAAAAAATTCTCCGCGCTTCTGTTTATGACGTTGTCATCGAAACACCGTTGGATTTTGCTAAAACCCTTTCGGCTCGAACTCAAAATCACATTTTCTTAAAACGCGAAGATTTACAATCCGTGTTTTCATTCAAATTACGGGGCGCGTACAACAAAATGGCGTTGCTCAGTGAGGCTGAAAAAAAATGCGGCGTGATTGCGGCTTCGGCAGGAAATCACGCGCAAGGTGTCGCGTTATCGGCGCAACGCTTGGGAATCAACGCTTTAATCGTCATGCCAACGACAACGCCTGAAATTAAAAGCCAATCTGTCAAAAGTATGGGAGCAGATATTGTTTTATTCGGCGATTCTTACAGCGAATCTTGCGAACACGCTTACGAATTAGCCAAAAAATCGGGGCGTGTTTTTGTGCATCCTTATGATGATGAAGATGTCATTGCAGGGCAGGGAACAGTTGCAATGGAAATTTTGCGGCAACAAACGGGGAAATTGGACGCAATTTTTGTCCCAGTCGGTGGCGGTGGCTTGATTGCTGGTGTTGCTGTTTATGCAAAATTTGTCCGCCCTGATATTAAAATTATTGGCGTTGAACCTGAAGATTCTGATTGTTTAAATCAAGCCTTGAAAGTAGGCGAACGGGTAATTTTAGAACAAGTCGGTTTATTTGCTGATGGCGTGGCAGTGAAACAAATTGGCGCAGAACCGTTTGCACTTGCACAAAAATATGTTGATGAAGTCATTACCGTTTCAACAGATGAAATTTGTGCCGCGATTAAAGATATTTTCGACGATACACGCTCGATTGCGGAACCTGCTGGGGCATTGGCAACGGCGGGATTGAAAAAATATATCGAACGCGAAGGTTTAAAAAATCAAACACTCGTTGCCATCGACAGTGGCGCGAATATCAATTTTGACCGTTTACGTTATGTGGCTGAACGCGCTCAAGTTGGTGAACATCGAGAAATTTTATTAGCGGTTACGATTCCCGAAGTTGCAGGCAGTTTTCTACGTTTTTGCCAATTATTAAACGGGCGTAACATTACCGAATTCAATTATCGTTATTTTGATTCGGCAAACGCACAAGTTTTTGTCGGAATTTCGAGTAGCGGCGATGTGAAAGATCGCGCGGCATTGATTTCACATTTGCAAACGCAAGGTTTTAACGTGGTTGATATGACGGCAAATGATTTGGCGAAAGAACATATTCGTTACATGGTTGGCGGTCATGCGCCGTGTGAATTAAATGAAGTCATTTACAGCGTTGAATTCCCAGAACGCCCGAGTGCGTTGCTCAATTTTTTGACCGAATTAGGTGGACGCTGGAATATCAGTTTGTTTCATTATCGCAATCATGGCGCGGCATTTGGCAAAGTGTTAATGGGTTTGCAAATTGAAACGTCGCAAAAAGCCGCATTTGAAACGTGTTTGAATTCATTGGGATTTAGCTTTCACGAAGAAACAGACAATCCTGCCTATCAACTATTTTCAGGTGGAAAAATAAATTCCTTATGAGTCAAGAAACCACGCACACACCGATGATGCAGCAGTATTTTCGCATCAAAGCGCAACATCCTGACACGCTGGTTTTTTACCGAATGGGTGATTTTTACGAATTGTTTTATGACGACGCGAAAAAAGCGGCTCAACTTTTAAACATCACACTTACCAGTCGCGGAAGCTCAAACGGTGAACCGATTCCGATGGCTGGTATTCCACATCATGCGGCTGAAAATTATATTGCCAAAATTTTGCGAGCGGGTGAATCGGTCGCGTTATGTGAACAAATCGGCGACCCTGCAACGAGTAAAGGACCTGTTGAACGCAAAGTGGTTCGCGTCGTCACGCCTGCAACCGTAACAGATGAAGCGTTACTTGAAGAACGACAAGACAATTTACTGGTCGCCGTTTCGTGGCTAAAAAATCAATATGGGATTGCAAGTTTAGACGTAACCAGCGGACGATTTGTGTTGCAACAAGTCGAAACGGAAGACGATTTAATCAACGAAATTGCACGGTTAAATCCTGCTGAATTATTGTTTTCGGATGATTTCGCTCTTTCACATACGCTTCGCCAACGCAACGGTTTATGTCGTCGTCCTGCGTGGCATTTTGAAGTTTCCAGTGCGCGAGAACGTTTGCTTTCTCAATTCAAAGCCACAGATTTAAAAGGTTTTGGTTGCGACGAATTAACGACAGCGATTGCAGCGGCAGGTGCATTATTGCAATACGTTAAAGATACACAGCAAGCTGCATTGCCTCATATTCAAGGGATTCGGGTTGAAACCAGCGACGATTGCATTCAACTTGACGCGGCAAGTCGTAAAAATTTAGAACTCGATTCGCACCCATCAGGCGAGATGAAATACACGCTTTTCGGTGTTCTCGACAGCACGATTACCGCGATGGGAAGTCGTTGTTTGCGGCGTTGGTTGAATCGCCCGTTGCGAAATCAATCCATTTTGAAACACCGTTATGCGTGTGTTTCGAGCTTGTTGCATTCGCATGAATATCAAAACGTACAAAGCCAATTACGGCACATCGGCGACATTGAACGGATTAGTTCTCGCGTTGCCATGAAATCTGCTAGACCACGCGATTTGATTACGTTACGCGATAGTTTGACCGCGTTGCCACAACTGCAACGCCTTTTAGCGATGCACGATAATCCGCAAATTCAACACATTCAAAAGCAAATCACGATTCCTCCCGACACCGCTGAATTATTACATCGAGCGATTTTTGACAATCCGCCTGTTTTGATTCGTGATGGCGGTGTGATTGCAGGCGGTTATAACGCAGAACTCGATGAATTGCGTGATTTAAGTCAAAATGCCGACCAATTTTTACTCGATATGGAACAACGTGAACGGGTGGCGACGGGCATTAACACCTTGAAAGTCAGCTACAATCGGATTCACGGTTATTACATTGAAATTTCACATTTGCACGCAGAAAAAATTCCCGCACATTATCGCCGTAAACAAACCTTAAAAGGTGCTGAGCGTTATATCACCGAAGAATTGAAATCATTTGAAGACAAAGTATTGAGTGCACGCGAAAAAGCCTTAACGTTTGAAAAGTTTTTGTATGACCAACTTTTAGAAATTATTGGTTTGTCTGTTCCTGAATTACAGCGTTGCGCGAGTGCATTGGCGGAATTGGACGTTTTGAGCTGTTTTGCTGAACGTGCTGAAAAATTAAATTTGTCGCAACCGACTTTGACAGATAAAAACGGTATTCACATCGAAGCGGGGCGGCATTTGGTGGTTGAACACGTTTCAAGCACGCCGTTTGTGCCGAATGATTTGGCAATGTCGATGCAACGTAGAATGCTCATGATTACAGGACCAAACGCGGGCGGGAAGTCTACGTTTATGCGTCAAACGGCGTTGATGGTTTTGCTCGCACATATTGGTTGCTATGTTCCAGCGAAAAACTTTGTGTGCGGCGATATTGATAAAATTTTCACCCGCATTGGCGCGTCGGATGATTTAAGTAGTGGACGTTCGACGTTTATGGTTGAAATGTCCGAAGCCGCAAATATCTTGCATAATGCCACCTCGAAAAGTTTGATTTTGATTGATGAAATTGGACGCGGCACAAGTACGTTTGACGGGCTTTCATTGGCTTGGGCGTGCGCCGAACATTTAGCTAAAGAAACTAAAGCCTTCACCCTTTTTGCGACGCATTATTTTGAACTCACTTCATTAGCCGATGAACATCGCAACATTCATAACGTGCATTTAGAAGCGATTGAACACGGTGATACGATTATTTTTCTGCACGCAGTCAAAGATGGCGCAGCTAATCAAAGTTATGGTTTGCAAGTTGCTGCATTAGCAGGCGTGCCACGAATAGTGATTGAAAATGCCAAAACGAAATTACGCGAATTAGAAATGCACGCCTATGCCGAACAGCAAGTCAAACGCGGCAATGACCAAATTGATTTGTTTGTGTCACAAGCTGAAAATCCTGTTTTGTCATTACTTGAAGATGTTCGTGCGGATGATTTAACGCCAAAACAGGCGTTGGAACTGGTTTATCGCCTTAAACAACTGGTGTAAAAATGAAAACGATACAAATTATTTTTATCATCGCCTTATTGGCATTGACAGCAGGAATTGGTGTTCGGATATTCAACCAATGGCAAGCCGATCAAAAACCGATGCCATTACCAACTTTTTCATTTCCTGATTTAAACGGCACGCAGCATTCGTCAAATGAGTGGAAAGGCAAAATTCTTGTGCTGAATTTTTGGGCGACGTGGTGTCCTGCGTGTTTAAAAGAAATTCCTGCGTTTATGTCACTGCAAACGCAATATGCTGAAAACGTCCAATTTGTTGGTATCGCGCTTGACGATTTGGAAGCGGTTAAAACCTTTCAACAAAAAAATGCCGTAAATTATCCATTGTTAATTTCGGGCGATTGGGCGGGTTTCAATTTAGCCAAACAATTGGGTAATTCTATTAGCGCAATTCCTTACACCGTTGTCGCAAATCGTGATGGACAAGTGATTTATCGCCATTCGGGTGAATTGTCTGCAAGTGAATTACAGGCGGTAATTTCGCCGTTGCTTTAAAATTACGAATTTAAAAATTATTTAACTTTTTCGGAGAAAAAATGAACGTTTTAATTATTGGCAGCGGTGGACGTGAACACGCTTTAGCGTGGAAAGTAAAACAATCGCCAAAAGTCAGTCGTGTTTTTGTCGCACCTGGCAACGCAGGAACAGCTTTAGAAACGGGCATTGAAAACGTGGAAATTGCAGTTGAAAAACTGGATGATTTATTAACGTTTGCTCAAAAAAACGCGATTGAATTAACCATCGTAGGTCCTGAAGTGCCTTTGACTTTGGGCATTGTCGATAAGTTTCAAGCCGCAGGTTTAGCGTGTTTTGGTGCGTCAGCGTACACGTCACAGTTAGAAGGTTCAAAATCATTTTGCAAAGATTTTATGATTCGTTACGGAATTCCAACAGCCGCTTATGAGAGTTTCACCGATGCTGCAAAAGCGATTGCATACATTGAAAAACAAGGCGCACCAATTGTTGTAAAAGCGGATGGTTTAGCGGCTGGTAAAGGCGTAATTGTCGCGCAAACGAATGAAGAAGCGATTGCTGCGGTCAATGATATGTTAGCGGGCAATGCGTTTGGTGAAGCGGGTCATCGCGTTGTAATTGAAGAATTTTTAGCGGGTGAAGAAGCCAGTTTTATTGTGATTGCAGACGGTAAAACGGCGTTACCTATGGCAACGTCACAAGATCATAAAGCATTGCAAAATGGTGATAAAGGCGTGAACACAGGCGGCATGGGGGCATATTCACCAGCTCCAATTGTCACGCCAGAAATTCACGAAAAAGTCATGCGTGATGTTATCAATCCAACTTTGGCGGGCATGGCGAGCGAAGGGCATCCCTACAGCGGATTTTTGTATGCGGGTTTAATGATTTCGCCAAACTGCGACATTAAAGTTTTGGAATACAATTGCCGTTTTGGCGACCCTGAAACGCAACCTATTATGATGCGTTTGAAAAGTGATTTAGTCGAACTTTGCCAAGCTGCGCTCGCAGGCGAACTTGATAAAACTTCGACAGAATGGGATGAACGTCCCGCGTTAGGTGTCGTTTTAGCAGCTGGTGGTTATCCTGATGCTTACACAAAAGGACAAATTATTTCAGGTTTGCCAACAGACGAAAGCGGTGATTGCAAAGTATTTCACGCAGGAACAGCACAAGTAGCTGATGATGTTGTAACCAATGGCGGGCGGGTTTTGTGTGCCTGTGCATTGGGTGATTCAATTTTGGACGCACAAACCAAAGCCTATGAATTAACAAATAAAATCAGTTGGAACGGCATTTATTACCGTACGGATATTGGATTCAAAGCAATAAAATAAAAAATTGGTTCGCATTGGTGATGTAAAAGGTTTTTCTAAACGTAAACAAACATTAGCAGCTTAAAACCGTCAAAAGTTAAAAGAAGGAAGGGGCTTCAAATTTTTGAAGTCCCTTTTTTGTTGTGTATTATTTCGCTACTTTCATTTCATCAGGTGCTAAACCGCGTGTCATATATTTCACTCGACCACGCGAAAAAATTCCCGCTGGGCTTTCCATGGGAATCGAAGCCACTTTTTCAAGTGTATTAGAATCATAAACCACGACTTCATTGCCATCATAACCTGCGCTCACATATAAAAATTTACCGTCGGCACTGTATTCTGGGAAGTAAGCGTGTCCGCCCACTTCAAGCGTTTTCACTACTTCTAGTTTTTTCTTATCGATTAACTGAATGGTACTGGCGCGTTTATCTTTGGAAATAATATCGACTGCAACATAAGGTGCGTTGGCGTGAGCAGCGGGCGATTCTGTGCCACCTGAAACAGAAATTTGTTTCACCAATTCCATTTTGTCTAAATCCCAAACACTCACGACCATTTTGTCGCAATCGCCGAAATTCGTCCCAAAACCTAACGTGCGTCCGTCAACAACAACTGCGCTACCGCCCCCAACATGTGGCACACAGCCTGCGGGTAATTTTTTAATAATTTTGCGTTCTTTCAAATCAATCGCGGCAACAATACTGTCATCGTAAGAGGCAACCATCAATTTTTGTCCACCGTGCGTTAAGAACGCATCGTGTAAATGACGACCGACGTTAGTAATTTTAGTGACAGGAAAATCATCTTTTAAATCTACTACCCAAACTTGTCCCGCATTTTCAAGCGCAATTGCAAACACGTCCGCAAAAGGTGTACCGATAATCATGCCTGAATCAGAACTCACTTGTTTGCCATCTGGATCAACGCCTTCAAGTTCAAAGGTTTTCAATGGTTCGAGCGTGTCAGCATTCAAAATCACCGCATTATGCGGCACAAAAGATCCCGCCATAATGTATTTGCCATCGCGTGAAATGCCAATCCCTGGTCCATTCAATCCCGTTTTGATGCTACGCACGATTTGCATTGAATATAAATCGACTTTGAAAATTTCAGCGGTATCCGTTTTAACGTAAGCCCAGCGCGGATTGGTCGGATTGAATTCGATAATGTGTGCGGCAGTTCCAGTGTGAACTTCGCCGATTTTTTGATGTGTCACGCTGTTGATGAATACTGCTTTTGATTCCGTGCCACGTCCAAATTTTCCGCGTGCTGCAACGCCGATAATGTTGTCCATGCTGTCGATTTTATAATTTGGTTTATCAGGCAGCGTGCTTTCGTCCTTGATATTGACGTGCAACGATTTTTTCATGTCGTCAATTGTCCAGGCAGGATTAGGTTGCTTTGGCGTGGTTTGTAAATGTTTTACTAAGCCACGAATATCATCATCGCTTAATTTTCCATAAAACGGCGGCATCAAGGTGTCAAAACTTCCTGTCATGATAAGGCTGCGTAATGTGGTTGGACTGCGCCCTTTTAATGATTCTGAATTCAACGCTGGCGCAATGTAACCGCCATGATCTGCCCCGTGACAACCCGCACAATTTTCTTGATAAAGTGTGTGCAGACGTTGTGCATCATCTGCTGCATTTCCGCCAAACGATAACGCGGCTAAAACGGCTGTTGATAAGATTTTTTTTGTTATTTTCATGAGCGGTTACCCCCCTATTGATAGTGAATCAATAGTATAGCGTGTTTTTTTAGATTAAATGCAACCCATAGCGATTCGATATTTTTATTGACAGCATTCAGTGCTTTTTATAGTATCGATTCGCCATAATTAAGGGCAAAAGACGCAATAAGCGTTTTATAAAAATAAACAATGAGGATAAGACAATGAACGAAAATATCGAAAACAACGATAAATTCTGGCTTTATATCGGCGGCTTGGTGCTAGCAATCTTGACCGTGATTGTGATGGTAAAACACAGCGAAGATGAAAAATTTGCGCCCATTCAGCAGCAGTTAAATGAAGAGGCTGCACAAATGAATATCCGCGTTTTAAATTAGGGTGAAATTATGAAATTAACAAAAATAGGATTGGTTTTTACGCTTTTGCTGGCTTCCAATGTGTCGAATGCAACCGAATATGTTTATCGGGATTTGATGGCGAACACAATACCTGCTGCGAGTTGCACTTCAGAAAATGAAGCCAAAGAAAATGCTTCCAAGTCTTACACCATTGATAGATTCAGCAAGCGTTTTTGCCAATTTCAGGGTTATGGTTGGCATGTTGAAGCTATTAAAGACAATGGAAAATTGGTTTGTACCGATTGTAAAACAGGCACGAGTGACAAAAAACAATGCCATTTGGAAGATGTTATCGTCACCTGTAAACGCATCAAACCAGGTTCTGTTGGTATGTTACCAGGTAAAAACTGATTTCTTAGAGAGCGCAGAAATGTTCCTCCAAGTGTTTTTGCGCTTAATTTTTATGCTAATCTTTACAAATATAAACATTATGAAAGGCATTAAAAATAAAATTTATGGCAGTAATTGATGTGTACGCACCAATTGAGAGAATGGTGGCGTTAATTCGTTCTGAAGAAAGACGAAGATGTACAGAACTCGGCTTGCAACCCGTGCATTTACAAGTATTGGATTATGTTTCGCGTTGCAATCGTTACAGCGACACGCCCGCTGCATTAGCAAATTATTTGGGCATGACACGCGGCACGGTATCACAAACCTTGTTGCTGTTAGAGCGCAACGGTTTCATTGAAAAATTAACTGATACGCAAGATAAGCGAATTGTTCATTTGAAATTATCGCCCGACGGCGAGGCAATTTTAGCCAAAGCGCGTCCCGCGAATTTGTTTGATAATGCCAATGAGATACTAGAAAAAAATGATTTTTTAAGTCATGAAGACAGCTTTATGAATGCGCTACTTGCGCTTCAAAAAGCGAATCAATCACAAACTTTTGGTTTGTGCAAAACGTGTAATTATTTTACACATTCCAATAACGGCTTTACTTGTGGTTTAACAAAACAGCCTTTGAGTGAAATTGACAGTGAAAAAATTTGCCAAGAACATTCTGTTTAAGTGAAAAACGATAAGGCTAGGCTGAAAACGTTTAACGTTGCGTAATCCAACCACTTTTTAAAGCAACCTCTAAAAAAGCGGAAACATCATTTGTTAAATTAGAAGCCGCAAATTTTGTTTCTAACTCTTCTACAATTTGTAAAAGTGTCCGTGTTCCATCGCAAAGTTTGAGAATTTCCGCAGAACTTTGATTTAACTCAACCATGCCTTCTGGATATAAAATGACGGTTTTTTGTTGAGCTTCTTCCCATTGCAAACGATGTAGAGGTGAAAAAGTAAATAATAATTCGGTGTTTAAAGTCATAAAAGTTATAGGTAAGTGTGAGAAATGGCGGGGTTTTGTGCAAATAATTATAACGGCTTTGAAAAATATAGCATAATCAGCAACAGCACATTCCTTCAATCTCATTAAAACGAATACAGCCACGCATGAACTCTTTTACAGTCTTATTTTTACTCATGTTTGCCATTGTCACGGCAACACAATTTTGGTTAGCAAAACGCCAAGCCGCTTATGTTTTAGCGCATCGTGACAACGTTCCAGAAGCCTTTACGCAAACGGTTTCACTTGCTGCCCATCAAAAAGCGGCGGATTACACGCAAGCAAAATCTCAGCTCGGGGACATCGAACGCGCGTTAGGTGTCGTTTTGATTTTGGTTTTGACCGTTTTTGGCGGCATCAACGCCGCATTTGAATTTTGCGCCGCTCGTATTGAATCGCCTTTAATGGCGGGCGTTAGCGCGATTGCTTTATTAACATTTCTCATGTCGCTATTTGAAATTCCTGTCAGTTGGTACGGCACATTCGTTATCGAGGAAAAATTCGGTTTCAACAAAAGCACGCCTGCTCAATTTATCAAAGATGAAGTTATGCAATTAGGACTTGCTGCCGTAATCGGTTTGCCCATTTTAGCGTTAATTTTGTGGGTGATGGATAGCGTTGGCAGTAGTTGGTGGATTTGGGCATGGGCGATTTTAATCAGTTTTTCGTTGTTAATGAGTTGGTTATTTCCGACCGTCATCGCGCCATTGTTCAACAAATTCACGCCGATGGAAGACGGCGCGTTAAAAACCCGCATTTCAAGTTTGCTTGAACGGTGTGGATTTAACAGCCAAGGCATTTTTATTATGGACGGTTCAAAACGTTCTGGTCATGGAAATGCGTATTTCACAGGCTTAGGCAACAATAAACGCATCGTATTTTACGACAATTTAGTAGCATCACTCGATGATGAAGAATTGGAAGCGGTTTTAGCGCATGAATTGGGACATTTCAAATGCAAACACGTTGTAAAAATGCTGATTACCACGTCAATTACGACGCTGTGTGGTTTTGCGATTTTGGGTTGGATGATTGACAAAGAGTGGTTTTTCACAGGGTTAGGCGTTCAACAAGGTTCAAATGCGGCGGCGTTGTTATTGTTCACGTTGATAATGCCGATTTTTACGTTTTTTATGCAACCGATTAGCGCGTATTTTCAGCGCAAGTTTGAATTTGAAGCGGATGATTTCGCTTCGCAACACGCGCAAGCCAATAAATTGGTGAGTGGATTGGTAAAATTGTATGAAGAAAATGCCAGTACGCTTACGCCTGATCCATTGTTTGCCTCGTTTTATTACAGCCATCCACCTGCGGCGATTCGTATCGCACATTTGGAAAAATCAGCATGAGTGAAACCCTCGAAGGCTTAGTTATCGCACATTTAGGACAGGGCATCGCGGTCGAACACAACGACGAAATTATTTTATGTCAGCCGTTACGGAAGTTAGATACGGTGACGGTAGGAGATAAAGTTTTGTGGTCGCTTGTCGCGCCAGAACAAGGACGCATTGAAGCTCTTTTGCCACGAAAATCGGTGTTAAGTCGTCCTTCTCGCAACGATAAAATTCGTCCTGTTGCGGCAAATATCGACAATGTGTTTGTCGTATTTGCAGTTGAACCATTTTGTGATTTTTTGTTACTCGACCAGTATTTAGCAATTTGTGAAAACCGTGCTTTCAAAGCGTCGTTGATTTTGAACAAAACCGATTTGCCACTTTCGGACGAAATCGAAACGGAATTGGCAAATTATGTGAATTTGGGCTATGCGTTGTATCGCGTTTGTGCGAATGATGTAGAGAGTTTAAACGAGTTAAAACAAGCCTTGCGTGGGCAAGTCAGTATTTTTACGGGGCAATCTGGCGTAGGAAAGTCGTCCTTGACCAACACGTTAATTCCCGATAAAAATCTAAAAACAAACACCGTTTCAGCGACCACGAAACACGGGCGACATACTACAACTGCCGCTACGCTTTATCATTTGCCCGAAGGCGGCGATTTAATTGATTCGCCAGGTGTGGCAATTTTTGGTTTAGCGGATATTTCACGCGGACAATTAGCGCAGGGTTATCGAGAATTTTTGCCTTTTTTGCCGCAATGTAAATTCAACGATTGTAGCCATCATCTCGACAAAGGTTGTGCGGTGAGGGCGGCTGTGGAAAGTGGTGAAATTCCCACGCCACGCTATGAACGTTTTTTAAAATTGCACGACAAAATGTGAATTTTTAAAACGGAATGTCATCATCATACGGTGCATCAAATTTTGGTGCTGCTGCGGCAGGTCTGAGCTGTTGTGGCGGTGCGTAGTTAGGTGCAGGCGGTGGCGCGTAATTTTGAGCAGGCGGTTGTTGATAAGATTGCACAGGGGCGGGCGCATTATAATCGCTCGATGCAGTAGCAGAATCACGCTTGCCGACCAAATCAATAATCGTTGCATTCAGTTCCAACGCGGTTTTTTTCACGCCGTCATTTCCCGTAAATTCACTCATCGTTAATTCACCTGAAATGAAAACTTGTTGTCCTTTTTTCAAGTAATCTTTTAACGTCCCTTCAGCTCTACGTCCCCACAAAACGACGCGCA
>CANKON010000007.1 GCA_947484105.1 Methylococcaceae bacterium
AATGACAAAATCGTTGCGATACCCATATATTTTTTATTATTTGTCACAATAAAAGCTTGTTCGTGACGCATGCTCGATGTGAGATGCTCACTCACTTTCTCAATCGGTGTATCGTATTCAACGCTAAACGGAATTTGGTCGATAAAGGTCTTAATCGGTTTACGCCCAAATAATTCCATGCCATAGCGGCTTGAAAATAATTTAGATAAAAAGTCATCTCGAAAAATAATCCCTGATGCAACGCCATCATCAACCAAAGGCAAAACGGTTAATTCTGTTTTACTTTGAAAAATATTCATCACTTCGCTAATCGACGTATCTGCAGAAATCGGTGTTACAAATTCGCTAATCATACCAATCGCTGTTGAATGTGAATGCAACACTTCTTTTTCAGTTTTTTTCTCTTGTAAAAAAATTGCTAAATCAATACGTTCTAACGGTTGAGCATTTGGTCTTGCAAATAAATAACCTTGCCCATGTGAAATACCCAAACTTTGAATAATTTTAAATTCTTCTTCGGTTTCAATGCCTTCAGCAATAACACTGCAATTTAGCGAACTTGCAATCGCTTGAATCGAACGCACAAAATTTAATTTGATTTTGTCGTTTTGTAATTCTTGAACAAAATGCTTATCGATTTTGACATATTCAGGCAATAACTCAGACCACAAGCGCAAACTGGAATAACCCGCGCCTAAATCATCTAACGCAATTTCAAATCCCATACCACGATAGTGCATCACTGCTTCAAGCATCAATTCGTAATTATCGGTCGGTTTATGTTCGGTTAATTCGATAACGACTTTATGCGGATTCAAACCAAATTTATCTAAATAACGTAATGTTTCACCACTTTTGAATTGTGGGTCTAACAAAACATTTGGACTGATGTTTAAAAATAATTTCGCATCTAAATTAAATTCCGCATAACGCTGAATGCTCAATTCACGGCAAATAAATTCAAGTTGCGAACTTAAACTGTAACGTTCAGCGACATCAAATAAATGGAATGGGGTATTAAGCGGACTATTTGATGGACCACGAATCAATGCTTCGTAACCAATAATTTTTTTTTGATGTAGTGAAATAATGGGCTGAAAATGGGGGGTTAATTTTTTATGTTCGAGAATTGAAAGTAATTCTTGTTCTAGTGAAGACACGAAAGCCACCTAAGTGCTGAAAAATAACTGTCATCAGCGTAAGTCATTTTTATGACAAAACTGTGAATTTTTCACATTGTCACAAATTTTACTTTTTTAGTTGTTAGTATCCGATGCAACCATCTTTTAAAAGAATTTACCTCGATTATGCAAGAACCCACAAACATCGAATACGTCATTTCAGAAACCGATTCGCTTGTCACAAAAACCGATTTAGAAGGTATTATTACTTATGCAAACGACGATTTTGTAAGAGCGTGCGGATATAACAATGAAAGCGATTTGGTTGGGCAATCACATGAAATTGTCCATCATCCTGATATGCCTAAACAAGTATTTGAAGATTTATGGAATTCGCTACAAGTTCAACGTCCTTGGACGGGTCTAATCAAAAATTTACGCAAAGACGGGAGTTATTTTTGGGTTTTGGCAAACGTCACACCTGATTATGAAAATGGGCAACAAATTGGTTATATGGCGGTTCGCAGCAAACCCACGAAAGAACAAATTAAAACGGCTGACAACGCTTACAAACTCTTCAAACAAAAAAAAGCAGGCAATTTACGCATCGAAAATGGCGATATTTTTCGTCAAGATTTCATTCATTGGTTAGATTTTTTTAAAAATATCACGATTAAAAATCGCATCATTATTTTTATTGTTACGTTGTTGATGGTGATATTAACCATTGGCGGATTGGGTTTGCGCGAAATTATGTTGAGTAACGAAAATATAAAATCGATTTACTCAACGCGCGTTATCCCAATGAATCAACTGAGTAACATTCAAAAAGACATTTTGGTTACGCGAGCGTTAATTATTGCAATGACGTCTGACCATTTGCCAATTACCAGCAATACGAAACGAGTAGAAGAAAACGTTACTGAAATTAACGAAACGTGGAATGCCTATACCGCTGGTGATTTAACTGAAAATGAAAAAATACTAGCTAAGAATTTTCATGCGAGTTTTGATGCGTTAATTACACAAGGTGTCAATCCAACCGTTGAAGCATTGCGAGCCAATGACCTTGAAACGGCACATAAAATTTTCGCGTCAAAAACAAATGCTTATTACACGCCCGTAAATGACTATGTGCGTAAGTTATTACAAATGCAAATGGACGTAACGAAAAAAACGTATGAAACTTCGCAATTAAAATACGACGACACGTTCAAAATTATGATTGCGTTAGTGATAGGCAGTTTATTGACCGCAATTATGATGGGATTGGCGTTATATCGAGCAATCATTCGACCTTTAAATTTCACTGCTGACATGATTATTAAAGGCAGTGACAATCAAAAATTAACCAATAACAACCGTAATGAAATTGCCAAAGTATTGGACGCATTTAAAACAACCCAAGTTAAAAATGGTTTCAGTGCATCAGAATCGAAACGCACGGCGGATAAAAATTTACGCATCAAAATTGGCTTGGATAATGTCAGCCGAAGTATTGTGATTGCCGACGAAGAACGCAACATTATTTACATGAATAAAGCGGCTGAAACCCTATTCAATGAAATTGAACATGACATTCGTCGTGATTTACCAAACTTTGACGCGGCAGCACTGATTGGCTCAAATATCGATTCATTCCATAAAAATATCGCACATCAAAAAGATATTCTTGAGAATTTAAAAGACGTCATAACAAGCAAAGTTGAAATTGGCGGTAATTCAATGGTTGTTATCGCAAGTCCTGTTATTAACGCAGACGGCGTGCGTTTAGGAACAATCGCCGAATGGAATAATCGTACCGAAGAAGTTTTAGTTGAAAAAGAAGTTGCCAACGTTATTGACTCGATTGTGCGAGGGGATTTTTCACAACGGATTAGTGAAGAAGGAAAAGAAGATTTTCTTTTACTACTCAGCCAAGGCATTAACCGTTTAGTTGAAACCTGTTCGACCAGTTTAGATGAAATTGTGCGAGTTTTAAGTGCGATTTCTCAAGGCGATTTAACGCAAAAAGTGGAAGCAAATTATTCAGGTACATTTGGAAAACTCAAAAATGATGCCAATGCAACGGTGGAAAGTTTAATCAATATCATTGAACAGATTAAAGAAGCGACGGATTACATCAACACAAGCGCAAAAGAAATTGCTTCAGGGAATAATGATTTATCGAATCGGACTGAAAAACAAGCCGCGAGTTTAGAAGAAACGGCGGCAAGCATGGAAGAATTAAATGCGACTGTAAAAACGAATACCAATAATGCAAAACAAGCCAATGAATTAGCACTTGAAGCATCTAACGTTGCTGGACGGGGTGTTGAAGTGGTGAATCAAGTGGTACAAACAATGGGCGAAATCAACGAATCTTCCCGCAAAATTAGTGACATTATTTTGGTGATTGATGACATTGCATTTCAAACTAACATTTTAGCGTTAAACGCGGCGGTTGAAGCGGCGAGAGCTGGCGATAAAGGGCAAGGTTTTGCAGTCGTTGCAACCGAAGTTCGCAATTTAGCACAACGTGCCGCAACAGCGGCGGGTGAAATTAAAAATTTAATTAACGATTCTGTTACGAAGGTCAACGGCGGCACACGTTTAGTCACGCAAGCGGGTGAAACGATGGAAGAAATTGTAACTTCAATTCATGGCGTAGCCATGGTTATGTCACAAATTACTACTGCATCCGTTGAACAAAGCCAAGGGATTGAACAAGTTAATAGTGCCGTGATTCAAATGGATAATGTGACGCAACAAAATGCAGCATTAGTTGAAGAATCAGCCGCCGCCTCAGAATTACTTGAAGAGCAAGCCCAAAATCTTGTTGCGGTGATAGAAAACTTCAAAATATAAACGATACCGTTATTAAAAATCGACAAATGAAAAAACACATTCCAAAATGGCGAATTATTATCAGCAATCAATTTTAAAGCGTTTTGGTGTGTTATGAATCGAGTTTTGCTACATTTTATCCTTTTATTTCTAATTTCGACGGTCAGTTTTGGCGCAACGCCCACACCTCAAATTGAACCTATAACCGCTGAATTTTTACAAAGCAAAATCAACGCCCTCAACACCCGCGAAGGTTTAGAGGAAGTGGTAAAAACAGCGGTACTTAAACAATATCAAGCCGCCCAAGATAATTTAGCAAATAACCTCCAATTCGCGGCACAAATTGCCTCGTTCAACGCCGATATTCATCAAGCCCCGACCAAAACTAAAGCGTTGCAAAAAGAAATTGAGCAAACGCTCGCCAAACACGCTAAACAGAAAATCGAAGATTTTCGTCAAATTCCTGTCGAAGAATTGGAGCAGCGACTCATTCTTGAAAAAGGAAAAATTAGTCAACTCGACGAACAACTTAAAAAAGTCGAAACCGAACTGGCATTGCAAAATAATCGCCCTGCGCTGATTCGTGAAGAAATGGTAGTGGCACAACAAACCATCGAAACAACCCGCAAAAAATTGGAATTACCCACCGCGCCAACCGATTCCAAACTTGAATTTGAGGCACGACAACTGTATTTCAAAACGTTAGTTGATACGCGAACGACCGAATTAAAACTACTCGACGCTGAAGCCATCAGCCAACCTGCTCGCCTCGAATTATTAAAAGCCCAGCTTGAATTACTCGACATTCAAAAAAACGCGCTGAATCCGATTGTAACCACGATTGAAAATTTAACCTTCGAGTTGCGTTCGCAAGAAGCCAAAAAAATGGAAAGCGCACTCAGTCAAACTGAAAAGGAAATTGAAGGGAAACATCCGCTGATTCAACAACTCACCCGCGAAAACATTCAATACAGCCGTGATTTGCAAACCGTCACAGCGAAAATTGAACACGTCAGTGAACAAAAAACAGTTGTCGAAACACAAAGTAGCGATGTTGAAAACGAATCTAAAAGCGCGGACAAAAAAATAAGTTTGGCTAATTTGAGTCCAGCATTAGGAAAGATTTTGCGTCAACAACGCCGCGCGTTAGCGTCGCAAAATGAAATTACAGCAGAGTCGCGCACCTTACAAAGTGAAACGGCGTTGACCAGTTTGGAACAATTCAAAATAGAAGATAAACAAAAACAATTACTGAATTTAGACGATACGTTGAAACAATTGATGGAAACAGGCGTTGATGTGATGTTGCCGTTTGAACAGCGCATGATGATTCAAGCCGAATTGCGCGTGCTGTTGAATAATCAAAAAGAATTGCTAAATAAACTCGCGTTAGCCGACACGACGTATTTGCGAACGTTGGGCGATTTAGATTTTGCGCGGCAACAAATGTTAGCGCAAGCAACTAAGTTTGCCGCCTATTTGGATGAACGATTGCTGTGGGTTTCGAGTTCTGAGCCTGTCAATTTAGAAACCGTCACAGGACTTTTTCATTCGCTTCAATGGCTGTTTTCGCCGAAAAATTGGTTTGAATTAGCGCGTGAAACAAGCGATATTTTTTGGAAGAATTGGTGGCTTTCTGGCCTTGCGATTAGCGTTGTTTTTGGGCTTTTTCGATTTAAAAAGGTGATGGGAAATCACGCTCAACTAACCGAAGAAGAATTGCGTCATTGGCACACAAATCATTTTTTTTATACGCTAAGAGTGTTTTTTTATCGTGCGTTATTTACCTTGCCAATTCCTGCCACGCTCTATTTATTGGGGCGTTTTTTAACGGAAAACAGTTCCATTGATTTTACTTTTTCTGTGGGAATGGGCTTACAAAAAGTGTCGATTTCATTGTTTATTCTCCTATTTTGTATCGCCTTTTTTTCAAACGAAGGCATTGCGCGGCGACATTTCCAATGGAAAAAAAATACGGTGATGTTGTTGCACAATCAATTTTTGTGGGTTCGTTTTGTCATTTTACCTGCGACATTTTTAATTCATGCCACGAATGCGTCGAAATTTTCGGAATACAGTGATTCACTCGGACGATTTTCGTTAATCGCGATGTTGATTGCAGTCTCCGTATTTATGGCGAAATTGCTGCATCCAACTCGCGGTTTAAATCCCCAAATCAAAACAGTTTGGTGGCGTTTTATCGCTTACGCGCTGGCGATTCTTGTGCCACTTGTCATTATTGGTTTTGCAGTAAGTGGCTATTATTTAAGTGCGTTAGAACTTCAAGAAAAGTTAATTAGTACGTTGCGTTTGCTGATAATAGCTGTGATTTTGCATGAAATTTTGTTCCGATGGCTGGCGTTGGCAAATCGTGAACTGATTGAAGACGAATCGCCCGTCGATATTCTAAATATCAATACCCAAACGCGAAAACTCTTACACGTCACACTGTCGTTAGCGTTAATTTTAGGGTTTTGGGTGATTTGGAAAAATATCTTGCCTGCGTTTTCTTTTTTAGATCACGTCGTGCTTTGGCAACACAAAGCAATTATTGATAATCAAGAAAGTTATCAGCCTGTAACGCTGACAAATTTGTTGTTTTCGGTTTTATATTTGTTTGTGGCGATTGTCGCGGTGCGAAATTTCTATGGCGTGTTGGAATTACTGATTTTTCGGCGTTGGGACATTGAAACAGGCAGTCGTTATGCCATGAATCAATTGGCAAAATACTTTTTTATTACGATTGCATTTATCACGATTGCGAATGAACTTGGCGGCAGCTGGTCACAAGTGCAATGGCTAGTGGCGGCGTTAGGCGTGGGCTTGGGATTTGGTTTACAGGAAATTTTTGCGAATTTAGTGTCAGGTATTATTTTATTGTTTGAACGTCCGATTCGCGTCGGCGATATTGTAACGATTGGCGACGTAACAGGAACTGTTTGTCGAATTCAAATGCGAGCAACGACGTTGATTGATAACGACCAAAAAGAATTAATTGTGCCAAATAAGACCTTTATTACCAGCCAACTCACCAATTGGACATTAAGCGACGCAACGACCCGAATTGTGATTCCGATTGGCATTGCGTTTGGTTCGGATGTGGAATTCGCGCATGAATTGATATTGAAAATAGTGAAAGAAACGCCGTTGATTTTGGAAGAACCCGAAGCGTTTGTTGTATTTGTGGGTTTTGGTGATAGCACGTTGAATTTTTCGATTCGAGCGTTTGTCAGCGAACCGATTCACCGTTGGCGCGTGATTCATGATTTGAATATGCGATTGGAACGGGTATTGCGTGAAAATAAAATTGAAATTCCTTATCCTCAACGTGATGTTCATGTGCGCTCTTAAAAAGAGTTAAGCAACTTATTTTTGTTTAGCTAAAAATCGATCTAATTGATTGGCAAATTTTTGAATATCGCGTGAATTTTGTGTAGAAAATCCGCCCGTATGAATCCCGTTGGCGCGTAAAGTGTCCATGAAATCACGCATATTTAAACGTTCCTTGATGTTTTCTGAGGTATAAAGCTCGCCACGTGGATTGATGGCATGACCGCCTTTTTCAATCACATCATTTGCCAACGGAATATCGCCCGTAATCACCAAATCCCCCGCGCTTAACTGTTTGACGATTTCATTGTCGGCAACATCGTAGCCAGAATTAACGCGCAACATTTTAATAAAACGCGATGGCGGAATGGCGAGCGATTGGTTCGCCACAAGCGTTGTGGTGATTTCGGTGCGATTTGCTACACGAAATAAAATATCTTTTATCGCTTTCGGACAACCGTCCGCATCAACCCATATTTTCATTTTTACTGTGTTGGTTTGGTTTGAGTTTTAAAAAAAATGCCAAACGTAATTTTCGCTACGTTTGGCATTTAATGGAAATAGAACGCGGAAAAATTACAAATGTGCGTTAATAAATTCCACTAATTGAACTTTGCTCAATGCGCCCACTTTTGTACCTTCAACTTCACCTGCTTTGAATAACATCAACGTTGGAATGCCGCGCACACCGTATTTTTGTGGCGTATTTGGGCTGTCATCGATATTCATTTTGGCAACGGTTAATTTACCTGCAAACTCGTCAGCAATCGTATCTAAAAGTGGCGCAATCATTTTGCAAGGACCACACCATTCAGCCCAATAATCCAACAATACAGGCAAATCAGATTCCAAAACTAACTCGTTAAAATCATTGTCATTCACATAAACTACGCTATCACTCACTTGTTTTCTCCAGATTAAAAAATTAAAAAATAAGACGCTCGAACTATAAATGACTTTGGTGTAATTTGCCACTCACATAAAACGGTATCGCTAAAATGCTCAAACTGGCTAACCAAAACAATAATTGCGTGTTGGTTAACGTGAATAAAATAGCGGTGGTTAAACGGTCGATCATTGAAGGATATGCCATAATAAAATCGCGGCTAACCATAAACGAATAGCTTTCACCGATAATTAACAAAACACTTAAACCGATTAAACCGTAACAAACGCGCGTAATACAAGACGGTTTTCTCGGAACGTAACCGAACAATGCCGTTAAATTCACGCTCGCTGAAACAGGCATTTTTTCAATAAAACGATTGATTGCCGCCAGCGAAATTAAACTCACAATCATTAACTGCGTCACGATTGTTGGGAAATTCACATAACGCCCGTCCCACGCCAAAATGGCGGTTTTACAAAGCGCGAAAGCAACAATCGCCAACAAACAATAATACAAACGTTTTACCAATTCAGGTGAAGTCATTTGTTTTGTCAACACGTTGATAATTCGTTGCAATACAAAACTCACCACCACCGCGTTAAAACTCAAAATCAATAGCGTTTGAGCGCGTTGGAAATGGGTGTAACTCGTCAACCAAAGCGTTTCGCCTTGTGACACAAATAACGTTGCCAAAATTTGCGTAATCACTAAAAAAATCAGCAATCGGATTGTGCATAAACCTGTTAATACTTTTCGGAAAATAACGACAACACCCAAAAATAAAATTGTCGTTACGGCTAATGCTTTATACCAATTTGGATATTCAAACACGTTGCCTGTTAACGGAAAAACTTGCTGGCGTGAACCATTGTACAAGCCCCAATTCGCGCCAATTGTTCCTTCAAACGCCGCTTTCCAAGGCTGATTGAACGCTTCGACAATGTTGTAATCAAAGCCATTTTGGGTCGCCACTTTAATGAATGCCCGAATAAATTGTGCTTCATTTAAAACGCTAGGCACAGAAACACCGCGTTGTTTTCCACCACTAGGCCAGCCCGATTCACCGATTAAAATCGGTTTATTGGGTGAAATGGAATCCGCTTCTTTTTGAACTTGTTTGTAAATTCGTTCGATATGCGCGGGCGCGTCAGTCACAGAAATCGGTTCGTCTTCCCAATACGGCAAAATATGAATCGTGATGAAATCGACTTCTTTAATCAGCTGTGGATATTTCATATACATCGACCACACGTCCGCGTAGGAAACGGGCTGTTTTACCGCACGTTTGACTTGGCGAATGTATTCAATCAATTCATCAGGTTCTAAATCACCACGCAACAATACTTCGTTACCCACTAAAACACGTTTCACCACGTCGGGATGTTCATTAGCAGAACGAATCAATTCAGCAATTTCAAGGTCATTTTTAGCTTTCAATTTAGCGGATTTGATCGAATCGTCCGCTTTCACTGAACCTAACCATGCACCTTGTAAGACGGTTAAACCGTGTTTTTTTGCCAAATCTGGAATTAACGGCATACTGCCTTCTGCGCTGGCATACGTCCGAATGTTGAGCGTCACATTACCCAACAATTCCAAATCTTCGTCCATTTGGCTTTCGTTTGGGAAAATCTCCAGCATCGGATCATGTCCTTCTCGAAAAGGCGCGTAAGACAGACTTTTAAGTTTTCCGCTCGGCACATCCTCGCCGACATATTGTGGTAAATTCGTTGCCCAACTAAAAATAACGTTTAATAAAATAACAACCGTTAGCCATGAAAAAATTTTCATGTTTCATTATTCCCATTCAATCGTTGCAGGTGGTTTTCCAGAAATATCGTAAGTGACCCGCGAAATTCCTGCGACTTCGTTAATAATTCGACGTGAAATTAAATCTAAAAATTCATACGGCAAATGCGCCCAACGTGCTGTCATAAAATCAATAGTTTCCACGGCACGAATCGCAATCACATAATCATAACGTCGCCCGTCGCCCATTACGCCGACGGATTTCACAGGTAAAAACACCGCAAACGCTTGGCTCACTTTGTCGTACAAATCATTTTTATAAAGTTCTTCGATAAAAATCGCATCCGCTTGACGTAATAAATCTGCAAATTCTTTTTTCACTTCGCCTAAAATCCGTACGCCTAAACCTGGTCCTGGAAATGGATGGCGGTAAACCATATCCGCAGGCAAACCGAGTTCCACGCCTAATTTTCGGACTTCATCTTTGAATAATTCGCGCAAGGGTTCGACCAATTTTAACGTCATATTTTCAGGCAAACCGCCCACATTATGATGCGATTTAATTAAGTGTGCTTTACCGCTTTTCGCGCCAGCAGATTCAATCACGTCAGGATAAATTGTGCCTTGTGCGAGCCATTTTGCATTGGCAAGTTTTGCGGCTTCTTCATCGAAAATTTCGATAAATAAATTACCGATGATTTTGCGTTTTTTTTCTGGGTCATTTTCACCTGCTAACGCTGTTAAATAACGTTCTTCAGCATCAACGCGAATCACTTTCACACCTAAGTGTTCAGCAAAAATTGCCATCACTTGATCGCCTTCGTTTAAACGCAGCAAACCTGTATCAACAAACACGCACGTTAATTGTGTACCGATGGCTTTATGTAATAACGCGGCAACCACTGACGAATCTACGCCGCCTGATAACCCTAAAATCACTTCGTCGCTGCCGACTTTTGCACGAACAGCGTTGATGCTGTCGTTGATGATATTGCTCGAATTCCACAACGCTTCACAGTCACAAATTTCTAAAACAAAACGCGACAAAATCCGTCCACCTTGTTTGGTATGGGTGACTTCAGGATGAAATTGCAGCGCATAAAATCCTGCTTCTTCATTCGCCATACCTGCAATCGGTGCACCTTCTGAACTGGCAATCAGTTTGAAACCTTCGGGCAAATCAACAACACGATCGCCGTGACTCATCCAAACATCTAGCAAACCAAAACCTTCGGCTGATAAATGGTCTTCAATGCCGTTAAGTAATTTTGAATGTCCACGCGCTCGAATTTGTGCGTAACCGAATTCTCGGTGGTCAGACGTTTCAACTTTGCCGCCGAGTTGTTGCGTCATCGTTTGCATTCCGTAGCAAATGCCCAAAACGGGTGTACCAATATGAAAAACGCTTTGAGGCGCACGCGGCGTGTTGCCTTCAGTCACGCTTTCAGGTCCGCCGGATAAAATGATACCTTTTGGTGCGAAATTTTGAATTTCTTCATCCGTACACTCGCACGAATAAATTTCACAATACACACCGATTTCACGAATTCGGCGAGCGATTAACTGCGTGTATTGTGAGCCGAAATCGAGGATTAAAATTTTGTCTGAATGAATGTTTGTCATGGGGGTTAATGATTTTAGGATTAAAATGCTTATTTCAAATTTAAGAAGATATTAAACGTAACGCGGAATCATTATAACAATTTCATTCTTTCAACTTTCGGATCATTTATGAATAACACGTTAATACAACTCGCGCAGATTTTAGAGCAGCGTAAAGAACAATCGGGTGATAAATCTTATGTCGCCAATTTGTATGAAAAAGGCTTGAATTCAATTTTAAAAAAAATTGGTGAAGAAGCAACTGAAGTTGTCATTGCAGCAAAAGATGGCGATGCTGAACAAATTATTTATGAAATGGCAGATTTATGGTTTCATTGCATGGTTTTATTGGCGCAACAAGGTTTGCATCCCAATGATATTTTGGATGAATTACACCGCCGTTTTGGCTTATCGGGTTTAGATGAAAAAGCCCAACGTAAACAATAAAGGAGAAAATGATGCACTTTAGCGTAATGCAGTTAGCCTTAATTTTAGGCATTATCATTTTGTTATTTGGTACAAAAAAATTACGAAATGTGGGTGGTGACGTGGGCGGCGCGATTCGGAGTTTTCGTTCTGCAATGAAAGAAGGACAAGGCGAATCAGAAGAATCACCTGATGACGAAAAAATCATCGAAGGCGAAGCCACAAAACCCGCATCTGAGTCCTATAAATTCAAAAAGAAAGACAACGTAAAATGAGTGCTAAAAAACGCTTAATCATTGCGATAACTGGTGCAACAGGTGCTATTTACGGCGTGCGAATGCTGCAAGTTTTACAACCACAAGCTGAATGGGAAACACATTTAGTTATTTCGTCGGCAGGATTAGTGAATTTAAAACATGAACTCGATATGACGCGAAATGATTTAAGTGCGTTGGCAGATGTCACGCACGGAATTAACGATATTGCGGCAACGATTGCAAGTGGTGGTTTTAAAACAGAAGGTATGATTATCGCGCCGTGTTCAATGAAAACGTTAGCGGCGGTCGCGCATGGTTTTGGGGATAATTTAATTTCACGTGGCGCAGATGTTATTTTAAAAGAACGTCGGCGTTTGGTCATAATGCCACGCGAAACGCCTTTGCACTTGGTTCACATTAAAAATATGGGAATTGTGACTGAAATGGGGGGGATCATGTTTCCACCAATGCCAGCATTTTACAGTAAAACGGATTCACTTTCTGCAATGGTTAATGAAACAGTTGGGCGGGTTTTGGATTTATTTGGTGTTGATGTAATGGGGCTTTATACACCTTGGGAAGGACTGTAAAACTTAATTATTTGGAAATGTATGGCGGAGAGTGAGGGGTTCGAACCCTCGATGGGAGTTAAAGCCCATACTCCCTTAGCAGGGGAGCGCCTTCAGCCGCTCGGCCAACTCTCCGTAACTTGTGTTTCTAATCTTCTATTTTATTTGAAGAATCAGATTGCTCTTTTTTGATCCTATCGTAAATTTCTTCACGATGAACAGAAACTTCTTTCGGTGCATTCACACCAATGCGAACTTGATTGCCTTTAACGCCCAAAACAGTGACTGTGACTTCGTCACCAATCATCAATGTTTCTCCAACTCTACGAGTCAAGATAAGCATAATTAACTCCCTCTAATAATTTGAACTCTTCGCTACTAAAATAGCGAAGAACAATCAAGACCACGAAAGTATAACAAAATATGAAAAATAATAAAGCGCAAATTACATTTACGCTTGTTCTAATCCAAATGCACTGTGCAATGAACGCACTGCAAGTTCTAAATACTTTTCATCAACAACCACTGAAATTTTAATTTCTGACGTTGCAATCATTTGAATGTTAATGCCTTCATTAGCAAGTGTCTTAAACATCGTACTCGCAATGCCCGCGTGTGAACGCATTCCCACACCGACAATCGATACTTTCACAATGTTGTTATCAGCCGATACTTTTCGCGCACCTAAGTCCGCACAAATCGCATCCAAAATTGTTTTTGCCCTTAAAAAATCATTACGATGTACCGTAAAAGTAAAATCCGTCGTTGCATCTGCCGCAATATTCTGAACAATCATATCGACTTCGATATTCGCATCCGCAATGGGTCCTAAAATTTTATAGGCAATTCCAGGCAAATCTGGCACGCCCGTGATAGTTAATTTCGCTTCGTCACGATTAAAAGCAATACCTGAAATTAACGCACTTTCCATTTGTGATTCCTCATAAGTAATTAGCGTGCCGTTCCCTTCTGCAAACGAAGACAACACGCGCAAGGCAACATTATATTTTCCAGCAAATTCGACCGAACGTATTTGCAACACTTTTGAACCTAAACTCGCCATTTCGAGCATTTCTTCAAAGGTAATTCTGTCTAAGCGACGCGCTTTTGGTTCAACACGCGGGTCGGTGGTATAAACCCCGTCTACATCGGTATAAATATGGCATTCGTCCGCTTTTAACGCTGCGGCTAATGCCACTGCTGTCGTATCTGAACCACCACGCCCTAAAGTGGTGATATTGCCGTCTTCGTCCACACCTTGAAAACCTGCAACCACAACGACTTTGCCTTCCGTTAAATCTGTGCGAATGCGAGTATCGTCGATTTCTTTGATACGCGCTTTGGTAAAACTGCTATCGGTTAAAATCCGAACTTGCGTTCCCGTGTATGAACACGCGGGGCAACCAATTTCATTTAATCGCATACTCAATAACGCAACTGTGACTTGCTCGCCCGTTGAAATCATTGCATCAAGTTCACGTTCATTCGGTTCAGCTTGCATTTCTTTTGCTAAACCGATTAACCGATTGGTTTCACCACTCATTGCCGAAAGTACAACGACTAAATCGTCACCAGCTTCACGGACTTTTTTAACACGTTCGGCAACTGCTTTGATGCGTTCAATTGAACCCACCGATGTGCCACCGAATTTATAAACATAAAGTGCCATTTCTTTTAAACTCTCTAAAAAATTTTCTACACTACTTTTTTGACAAATTCTGATTTCAATTGCATCGCACCAATGCCTTCAATTCTGCAATCAATATCGTGGTCGCCATCGACAAGACGAATAATTTTTACTTTCGTGCCAACTTTGACAACGTTCGACGAACCTTTGATTTTTAAATCTTTAATCACCGTAATCATGTCGCCGTCTTTTAAAACATTGCCATTTGCATCTTTGACCACTTTTTCTTCTTCAGCGTCAGAAGTTGCTTTTTTATCCCATTCATATCCACATTCTGGGCAAATTAGCATTTCACCATCTTCGTAAGTGAATTCACTACTGCATTTTGGACATTTTGGTAAGTTACTCATTGTTTTTCCTTAGTTGTTTAAGTTTCTTCAAACAAAAAAGCCCGAAAATCAACAGATTTCGGGCTTAATCGTAAAAATAAGAGCTTGGCAATTCTCTACTTTCGCATGGCAAACTGCCACACTATCATCGACGCTAAGCGGTTTCACTTCCGAGTTCGGGATGGGATCGGGTGGTTCACGCTC
>CANKON010000008.1 GCA_947484105.1 Methylococcaceae bacterium
ATAAAGCAATTCGCTTACGTCCGTCATCATCGGTTTAAGTTGTTCACCTAAACGCAATGTTTCTTTTAAAACGTCGTCGAAATTTACCGCTTCGGCTTTGTAATAATTCACCAGCATGAAGTTGTGATATTCGACTAATTCTTTTAATTTTTCGGCGAACGTTTCAGCATTCAATAAATCGCCAGCTCGCAAACCACGTCGTCCCACTTTGTCTTCATACGCAGGACCAATACCTCTTCCCGTTGTGCCAATTGCTTTGCCACCGCGTGCTTTTTCACGGGCTTGGTCAATCGCAATGTGAATCGGCAAAATCAACGCGCACGCTTCGCTAATTAACAAGCGATTACGAACATTTAAACCTGCTTTTTCTAAGACTTCGATTTCATGAAATAAGGCTTCGAGTGATAACACCACGCCGTTTCCGATTAAACATTTCACATTTTCGCGCAAAATTCCTGATGGAATTAAATGCAACACCGTTTTTTCACCGTTGATAACAAGCGTATGACCTGCGTTGTGTCCGCCTTGAAAACGTATAACCGACGACGCTTGTTCAGTCAATAAATCGACCAATTTACCTTTGCCTTCGTCACCCCATTGTGTGCCGATAACAACTACATTTTTTGCCATAATGATTCCAAGTTTTTAATCAGTTAGAAAGTGGTGTGACGACCCAGTTTTTCTGAGCATCTTTAGTTAAAACCGCCGTGCAATTCAATTCTTTTGCACCGCCAATTTGATTGGGTAATTGCTGCACAACTATACGATTTTGAGCGCGACAATCACGAATCGCTTCGCATAAACTTACGTCTTCAACATACGGTGCAAAAATCAGTTCGCGTTCAGGTTGTTCAATGCCATTTTGTTTATTGAGAGCCGTTAAAACTTTCAAATCTGCGCTAAAACCTGTTGCAGGACGTTCTCGCCCAAAAATGGCACCGATGTTGTCATAACGTCCGCCGCGTGCAATTTCTTTACCAATTGAAGGCACAAATGCCGCAAATACAACGCCTGTGTGATAGTGATAACCGCGTAATTCGGCTAAATCAAAACTAATCGAAAGTGACGGAAAATAACGTGCTAAAGCTGTCGAAATTGCGTCTAAATCGTCTAAGGCTTTTTGGACATTTTCAGATTTAAACAATTCACGCGCTTTGTTTAGAATAGTTTTATCGCCGTTCAATTCAGGTAATTTCAACAACGCAATTTTTAAATCGTTTGCCAAGTTGTAACTGTCGAGCAAGTCTTTTAATTCAGGACGTGCTTTACGTTGTAAAACATCAAATAATTCACTTTCTTGAGCCTGCGTCAAATTCGCTTCTTCAGCCAAAGCGCGATAAATTCCAACGTGACCTAAATCTAAATGCACATTCAAAACGCCCGACATAGCAAGCATTTCCAGCATTAAACGAATGACTTCTAAATCGCTTTCTTTGCCAGCGTGACCATAAAGTTCTGCACCAATTTGCATCGGAGAGCGTGATTTTTCGAGCGCATCGCCGCGTGTATGCAAAATCGTTCCGACATAACATAAACGGGTTGGATGTTCGTGTTTCAAATTATGAGCATCAATTCTCGCCACTTGCGGAGTCATATCGGCGCGAACACCCAACATTTTGCCGCTGATTTGGTCGGTTAATTTAAACGTTTGCAAATCCAATTCATGCCCTGAGCCCGTCAAAAGTGAATCTAAAAAATCGACAAACGGTGGTACAACTAATTCATAGCCCCAGTTTTCAAACGTTTGCAATAATTTTGCGCGGAGGATTTCTAAGCCTCGCGCTTCTTCAGGCAGCATTTCATCTATGCCGTCAGGCAAAAGCCAAGCATCATTTTGCATTCTTTTTTCCAAAAATTTATGTGTTTAATTTGCATTACCGTATCAATTTTCGGCAAGCAAATGATTATATCGTCCCATTTTCTCAAGTCTTTTTTCAAATGCAAGCCATATATAAAATTCCGTTTATTTTGCATGCACAGGTTATTTATTTTTATTCACGATTTTCCAGCAATAATGAATTTTCATATCCCGCGCAAAATCGAGCGGAATCGTTTTTGCGGTGATGTCTAAAACGTTCAAATCATCAAACAAATTTTCGTCAAATTTAAACTTTCTAAAATTCGTCGAAAAATACAGCACGCCATCTTTAGTCAGTAATTTAGCCGAATTTTGAATCAATTGAACGTAATCACGCTGAACATCAAATACATCATCCATTTTTTTAGAATTTGAAAAAGTCGGCGGATCTAAAAAAATCAAATCATATTGTCGCGCGGCAGTTTTCGCTTCTTTTGCTAGCCATTCAACGCAATCTGCTTGAATAAATTCGTGTCGCCCAGTCGTTGAATTCAACGCTAAATTATTTTTTGCCCACTGTAAATAAGTGTTCGACATATCAACAGTTGTGGTTATTGTTGCACCACCCACTGCGGCATGAACGGTTGCGCTCCCTGTGTAAGCAAACAAATTTAAAAAGCGTTTGCCCTTTGCTTCTTTTTGAATTTGCAGACGAATTGAACGGTGATCTAAAAATAATCCTGTGTCTAAATAGTTTTCAAAATTCACCAGCAATTTACAACCGCCTTCAATAATCTCATGAAAAATGTCGGATTCAGCTTGTTTTTCGTACTGGTCAGTATTGCGTTGTTTGCGACGAATTTTGAGCAAAACTTGCGCCTTTGGCACATTTAAAATGTGTGGAATTTCAGTAAGCAAACCCGCTAAACGCGCATTGGCTTTTTCTTCATCAATGCTTTTTGGTGATTGATATTCTTGAACATTCACCCATATTTTTTCGCAGTTATAAATATCAACCGCCGCCGCGTATTCTGGTAAATCGGCATCATAAACGCGATAGGCAAAAACATCATTTTGTTTTGCCCATTTCGATAATTTTTTGAAATTCTTTTGCAACCGATTGGCAAACATTGGCGCGGTAAATTGCTCCGCATTTTCTTCGATGATTTCAGTCATTTGTTCAATTCGCGATTCAATTGGCGTTTCTTCAATTTTCGCTTCAAACGTTTTTTCTTTCGGAATAAAAAAGGCTTTTTCTTCAATGTTCAAACGCAACAATCGGCATTCCAACGCTCCGTTAAACAGCGTAATTGGCTTTTGTGAACGAATGCCTAAACGAAAACCTAATTCTGGATTGCTGATAATTAACGCCGCTTGCCAACCAATAAAATTATTTTTTAGAGTTTGCCCAAATTGTTCATACAACAGTGCAGTTTCAGCTTCGTCGCCTAAACGTTCACCGTAAGGCGGATTACAAACGACTAGCCCTTTTTGCCAACTTGCAGGCGGCTTTGCGTCCGTAATATCACGCCGCTCAATATGAATTTTCCCTTCCAAACCTGCATTTACAATATGTTTTAAGGCAGTGTGAACCGTGTTTTTGTTTTTATCAAAACCGATAATCATCGGTAATTTTTTGATGCCGACAATTTTGCGCCATTCCGCATCACGGCGTAGAGCTTGCCAGCATTCTTTGTCGTGTTTTTTCCAACCTAAAAATCCAAAATACTCACGTCCCAAACCAGGTGCAATGTCTGCGGCAATCGTCGCAGCTTCTAAAAGCAACGTTCCTGAACCACACATGGGATCTAAAAGCGACGCGCCCTGCTCTGCTAATTTTTGCCAACCACAACGCAAAAGCATTGCTGCCGCTAAATTTTCTTTCATCGGAGCTTCAATGCTGACATCTCGATAACCGCGTCGATGCAAACTTTCACCTGATAAATCTAAACTCAATTCCGCTTTTTCACCATTCAAATGCACGTTAATTCGCAAATTTGGGCGTTCGGTGTCAATTCGTGGACGTGTGCCGAATTTTGCTCGCATTTGATCAACAATCGCGTCTTTGACTTTCAACGCGCCAAAATGACTATTTGTAATTGCGGTAGAATTTTTAGAACTAAATGAAACAGCAAAACTATCTTCGGCGTTGAAATGTTCGAACCAATTTATTTCTTGAATGGCGCGATATAAATCATCTTGGCTACGCACTTCAAATGCGCTTAAAACGAGTAAAACGCGATTTGCCACCCGTGACCATAAACATACGCGATACGCCATTTCTAAATCACCTGAGAATGCAACGCCTGCGATAGTTGGCTTTGTGTGCGTGATGCTGAGAGCACGTAATTCGTCAGTTAAAATACCTTCGAGTGCTTTGGGCGTTGTGACAAAAAAGTGATGTGTCATTTAGTTTCTTCCGAGAACCGTAAATTGTTTGGACATAAAAAAAGAGCGTTACACTTTCGCGTAACGCTCTTTTGATTTTGGTGCCTTGGGCCGGAGTCGAACCGGCACGTCCTTTCGAACGAGGGATTTTAAGTCCCTTGCGTCTACCAATTTCGCCACCAAGGCAAGTAACTTGATAAGTTGCCTATTATATATAAAAACTAAAAATAAACTAGATTTTTATGCAAATTTTATTCTTTTATTGATTTTTATGAATCGTCATCTCTTTTTAACCGCCTGTAATTACTTATCTTTTGACGACCATTCTACATCAATAATCAACACCCATTGAGCGCAATTTTCATGCAATCTCCAGGCAGATACCATTTGACCAAAATCGAGCTAACGTGACAATTTTCATATCACTGGAATCGACCTTGAGATTAAATTTAGCCACATTTCTTTTAATCATGCACTAATGGCTTTTCGCTTTTGCGCGGCGAGTTAAACGCTCACGTTTTTTAATCGCCCATTCGGTCATTTTCGGTTTTTTATCTTGGAACGGATTAACGGGCGACTTGAATACAATCCGAATCGGCGTGCCACTGAGTTGCATTGCGGTTCGATAATAATTGATTAAATAGCGTTTATAGGATTCGGGCAATTCATCGGTTTGTGCGCCATGAATGACGACAATTGGCGGATTCCGCCCACCTTGATGTGCGTATTTTAATTTTATACGCCGTCCATTTACCATTGGCGGTTGATGCGCGAGCGTCGCTTCTTTCAACATTCGAGTTAAATTCGGTGTGGACATATCGAGCATTGCCGCTTCGTATAAACTTTGCACACGGTCAAACATTTTTCCCACGCCACTACCGTGCAAGGCAGAAATGGGATGTTTTTCAGCAAATTCGACAAACGTTAATTTCACTTCAAGCAATCGACTAATCGTATTTTTTTGGTCAGCAGAAATACCATCCCATTTGTTCAAACCAATAATTAACGCCCTTCCCGCTTCCAAAACCAAACCGAGTAAATGTGCGTCTTGATCGGTAATTCCTTCGCGAGCATCAATCATGTAAATGACAACATTCGCTTTTTCAACCGCTTGCAATGCTTTCAATACACTGAATTTTTCAATGGCTTCGTCAATTTTTGAACGGCGACGCATTCCCGCTGTGTCGATTAAAGTAAATTTTCTGCCATCGCGCTCGAATGGAATATAAATGCTATCGCGCGTTGTGCCTGCTTCATCGAAAACGACAACTCGTTCTTCGCCCAATAAACGATTCACTAATGTTGATTTTCCAACATTAGGACGACCAACGATTGCAATACGAATTTCGTCTTTGTCTTCGATTTCTTCTTCAATTTCAATCGGTAACAATTTATCCGCCATTCGCAAAAGTTCAGGAATACCTGTGCCGTGTGAAGCAGCGATTTTTATCGGTTCACCTAAGCCTAAACTGTAAAAATCTGAAATAGCCGAAAATGAATCGACACCGTCGGTTTTATTAGTAACTAAAATCACGGGTTTGCTCAAACGGCGTAATGTATCCGAGATAACTTTATCGGAAGAACTTAAACCCGCGCGTCCATCCACCATAAAAAAAACAATGTCAGCTTCTTCGAGTGCGATTTGCACTTGTTTTCGAGCGACTTGATCAATGCCTTGCGCGTCATCCATGATGCCGCCTGTATCGACGACGAGACAAGGACGAATTTCTTTGTTTTTGACACGTCCATATTGGCGGTCACGAGTTAAACCTGCGAAATCCGCCACAATGGCATCGCGGGTTTTGGTTAAAAAGTTGAATAGTGTCGATTTGCCTACATTTGGGCGACCGACTAAGGCAATTACGGGTAACATACGATGTATTTTTCCAGGAGGGAAAGGTGAAAGGTTCAAAGTGATTTTTCCTTGAACCTGATTTTTGATTTATCTTGCTTTCAATGCGGCAATCGAACCGTCTTTAGCGTACACATAAACGGTGTCATCAACTACAACGGGCTTTGCTTCAATCGGGCTGTCGGTAATTTGAATGCGCCCCAGTAGCCGTCCGTCCGAACTACTCAACCAATGCACATAACCTTCAAAATCCCCCACAACAACGTAATTTTGATATGTTGCTGGGGCGGTTAATCGACGATGATGTAAATCTTTTTGTTGCCACAAACCACTGCCAGTACGCTGATCAATTTGCCAAACGTGACTTTTAGAATCGCTTAAATATAGATACCGAAAATCGTTACTCAAGCCTGAATACGAGGAAATATTTTCATTACGCCACATTCCATCACCGTCAGTGGCAGAAATTGCCG
Organism: Methylococcaceae bacterium; assembly: GCA_947484105.1. Taxonomy (GTDB): domain Bacteria; phylum Pseudomonadota; class Gammaproteobacteria; order Methylococcales; family Methylomonadaceae; genus UBA10906. The sequence goes on from CANKON010000008.1 coordinate 6,512, forward strand.
CAATTCCACCGCGATAACTGGCGATATAAATCACATCATTAACTTCAATTGGGTCAACGTCTAAATCCACTAAGCGTTCTACTTCCGAGCGACCTTTAGGAATTGAAATCGTCGTTTCCCAGGCAAATTTACCATTTCGCAAATCAAGTGCCACTAATTTTCCGTTGTCATAACCTGCAATAACTTTATCACCTACAATTAGCGGGGTACCTGTGCCACGAATACTTAATGCAGGAACCGCATGTTCGTAACTCCATAATTTCGCGCCTGTTTGTTCATTCAACGCCGTCACTGTGCCATCTGTAGTGCGAACGATAACGATATGTTTAGCAACAGTGGGAATCGCCAATACTTCACTCGACACTTTGACAGACCAAAGTTTATCGCCTGTGTCGCTGTTTAACGCGATGACTTCTGCGTTGCTCGAACCTAAAATCACCGTTTCGCCACCTAATCCGACACCGCCCGATAATTTCAATTCTGTTTCAATTTCCCAAACTTTATCGCCTGTTACCAAATGCCGCGCTTCCACTAAGCCTTCACGGTCGGCAGTGATTATTTTTTGGTTGTGAACGACAGGGGCGAGTTTGACAGTTTGTTCATTCGCGCCCACACCTGTTGTGGAACTCCATAATTTTTCAATTTGAACTTCAGTAGTAAATTCAGTCAAAGCCGCTGGTGGTTCAGCATTGTCTTCGCCGCCTGAAAAATAATCTGAAATGCCCGAAACAGAATCTTTAAGAACATCTATTCCGCTGCAAGCAGTCAACGATAACGCGGTGAGTAATAAAAGTGTGCGACGCATTATTTTGTACTTTCCAATTTTTCAGGCGCAGTTAAATCATTGAGTTTGAATTGTAAAAGCGGCGATTGATAGCCGTTACGGATGGCTTTTTCATAAGAGGTACGCGCTTCGTCGATGCGATCTAATGCCACATACAAATCGCCTACTAATTCGTCGTAATTATCCGAAAAACCTGCCGCTACTTTCTGATCAACTTGTCCAATAAGTTGCAGTCCTTTTTCATATTCACCTGTCGCCAAATATAACCGCACTAAACGTAATTTTGCCAATTGACTTAGATCACTCGATTTATCCGCTAAACCTTGTAAAAGTTCCTTTGCTCCTGCTAAATCTCCTGCATCAACTTTCGTTTTGGCTTGTAGCAATGTGCTGTAAGTCGCATATTCAGTAGAACCAAATTCGTTTTTTAATTTTTGAGCGACAGTATTAACTTCGGCGAGCTTGTTTTCGTCCACGTCTTTTAACAATTGGTCATAGACTGCTGAGGCTTTGCCCATTTGCTCTTTTTTATAATCTAACCACGAGTTACAACCCAAAATTGCTGCAATCGCAATACCCAACCCGACCATTGCGGAGGTACCGTTTTCTTTCCACCATTTTTGCAGGGCTTCAACTTGTTGTTCTTCTGTTTCGTAAAGTTCCATTCAATTTTCTCTAAATTTGCAGTGGGAATTTTTTATTTGATTTAACGTTGGGCGAGATTCAATAAAATTTGCAACTGTTGTGCCGCTTTTTCGCAGCTAATGGCGGTTTGTTCAACACGTTTTTGCAACGCAAAATCTGCACTCAACCCGTCCATTTCACGCGAAGCATATTCATTCAAAGGTTCGCAAACAGATTCCATTTCTTGTTCTGCCTCTGAAATGGCGGCTGATGGTTCTGATTCAAGCAACATCACGGCATTCGTCATGCTATTTTGAAATTTGAAAACAGTTTCAACGCGCTGTGTAAAAGCCGCTAAGGTTTGATTTTCGTCTCCATAACCGCCAAGTAGCATTGTGTTACAGCCCAGTAAAAACGTGATATTTACGGCGACAAATGATTTTTTTAGCACACTTAAACCGCTAACATTTCAATTTGATCTACCAACACGCCTGCGGCAAGTTCCAAACCTTGTTTATAAAATTGGCTTGCGGCATTCGCATCGCCTTGTGTCATCGCTAAATCACCCAACAAACGATAACTTTGCACATTCGGTTCGAGCGTAATACTTTGTTGCAAATAACGTTGGGCTTTGGCGTAATCCATACGTTGTCCGCTTAATTTCCCCAATACCATTAACAAAACAGAATCGTCTGAGTGACCAATCAACCAACGCTCTGCATTTTCAAGCTGCAACACAGGATCCATCGATTGAATGTTGCCAAACAAAATTAACAACGTGTCGTTCCAGTTTGAAGATAAATTTTTCACTAATTCATCTTCAATTTCTGCCCCTGAACCGACCTCAATCATCGCTGCAAAATAAATCGCTGCTACGCCACGCATAACTTTAATTGACAACGGCATTTCTGCCCACAGCGTTTGCAACGCATTTTTGTCTTTTTGCTCGGCGGCTTGTCTAAGTAAATTGCTAAAAACTTCGGTTTCAATCAATTTAACTTCGGCTTCAACTAGCACTTTGTGTGTATTAAGCGAAGGAATCAATGACCGCAACGCCTCCCAATCACCCAATTTTTGATACGTTAAATGTAATAAACGTAAAACATTTGCTTGTGTTGGATTGATTGAATGCAAACGCGTCAGAGTTTCCAAGGCTTCAGTATATTGTTGCCCCGATAAATTTAATTCAGCTTGTGTCAAGCCCACCGCAATTTCTGCATCGTCGCCATATTCAGCAGCAAATTGTAAGTACTCATCACGCTTATCAAATGCGCCGCGCGATTGAGCTGCTCTGGCAGCCGTTAAATAATGAATCAACGGTGCGCCACTGTGTGAAGCGTGCTTGATTAAAATATTTTCAGCATTTTCCCAATTGCCTTCAGCAGAATCGACTAAACCTTTGATTAACGCTTGTTGAGAAATGTTGAGTTTGTTATTAGCTACTCGTTTTTTAATTTGTTTAGGTAATCGAAATGACCAACCTAGTAATCGAAAACTAAAGTACAGCATGAAAAATAAGGCGACTAGTATCCCTAAAAATACGAATAACGAGGTTTCAATCGTCCATTGTTCAATGCCAATTAAGACATAACCCGCACTGTTTAAATGTGTCAGAAACTGGCTGCCGATGTAACCTGCATAACTCAATCCACCCAAAATCACTAATAGAAAAAGCATTTTTTTCATGATGAATTCTCTTATTGTTGCGCGGGGGCGGTTTCATTTTCGGTTTTTACAGCCGAGGTATTTGATAAGGCTTTGTCGGTTTCGATTCGCAATTTTGTAATGTCTCGCAACATTTTTAACGACAAACTAATATCAGGAAACTGTGTGCGAATCCGAACGTCTGTCAATTTTTCAAGTGCTGCTAAAAAGTGATTAGCTTCTTTTTCTTTGGCAAAATTACCCAAAATCCATTTTTGCGTATCCGCTAAACTTTTTTGGAAAAGATCGTCATTTTGTTGGACAAGCGCAATTTTGATAATTTCCAATTTTACACGCAACTGTTCACGAATAAATTGGGCTTGTTCGGGCGTTAAAATTTCATCAACATGCTGTTGAACATGGCGAATTGTCACCATTGTTTCTAATTGTCCGATCAAATCTTTGGGATCTTTTTTAGCTTCTGGGACAGTTTTAACCGTTTCATTTTTACCCGCATACGGCAATAACAATGTGAGCGAGTCAACTTGTGATTCTAAATTTTGTAAATCCGCATAAACGCCTACGATGTCAGCAGCATTTATTTTGCTCATCGCTGAAATATCTTTAGCGAGTTGTTCGCGTACCTTATAAGCCGCCGCATCGCCACTTTCACGCAACCTTTGATCCGCTGCTTCCAGTGCTTCCATCGTGGTGTTCACGTCGCCCATCAACAGCAATCGTTGATTTGCCACGCTCAATAAATACTCGGCATCCGCTAGCAACCAATCGCCGCGTGTTTTACCTAATTGACGTTGTAATTTTTGGATTTCTTCAAGCAATTCTTTGCGCGTTGCGTCTAATTTTTCACCGTGTAATTTTGAAAAATCCGTCACAGTATTGTTGAAATGTGCTTCTTTGTTGCCAACCTCAGTTTGAACAGCCGCAAGTTGCGACTGAATTGCTGCAAGTTGTGATTGATAATCGCTAATTTGTTGTGATACCGCGCCTTTAACTTCGCCGCCTAAACCTTCTTGTTTATCGCGTAATTGCGAAAGAAAATAATAGCCAGCGCCTGTGACAATAGCTATAACTAGCAAAATGATTAAGCCAAACCAAAATCCGCTACGAGAATGCTTGACTTCTTGCGATGTTTCTTTGGTGGGTTGTTGTTCAACGATTATTTGTTGTTCAACCGATTCAATCAATTCAGCCACTGTATTCCCCGTTTATTATTGTCGTTATTGTTTTAAGAATTGCGTCATCTGACGGCATTTGTGCGAGGGCGACAGTTTCAAAGCCTAAACTTTTTGCGATGGTTTGAATGCGCTCACTAACTACTATTAAAGGTATTTTTTTTAACAAATCGTGTTGCGATTCTGGCAACATTTCCACTAAATTTTGTATGGCTTCGCCGCTAGTTATCGTTATTAAATCTAAGTGTTTCTTCGTAATTAACTGCAAAACATTTGTACAATCAATTTCAGGTATTTCACGGCGATAAACGTCTTGATAATTGACATTCGCACCACGTCTTTTCAATGTATCGGCTAACGTTTCGCGCCCATTTTCGCCCCGAATGATCACAATTTTTTTTTGAGAAACGTCTTGCAATGCCTCGAGATTCAATAATGCTTCGCTATTATAACCATGTGCTGGCATTAAATCGACGTTCAAACCTGCCGTTGTTAAGGCTTGTGCGGTTGCTTTGCCAATTGCTAAACAGTTTTTTGTTTTCAAGTCGCACATTTTAGCATCATCCAACTGTGAACAATAATAATGCACTGCATTTGTACTGGTAAAAATAAACCAATCCGCTTTCGTTAAATAATGTTCGATTTCGTCTCTTTTTAAAATTAGCGGGATAATTTCTAACGTCGGAAAACGAATGGGAATGCCGTTATTTTCGCGAATTAACAAACATAATTTTTCAGCTTGATGTACGGGGCGTGTCACTAAAATGTGAACTTTTTTTAAATCAGCCATCAATTAACGCTTTCAAAATTTCGGCCGCGCCTTGTTTGAGTAAATCCTCTGCAATGTTTTCACCGACTTCAACAGTAGACAAACCACGTTGTTCAGCGCGATAAATCACGCTGCCATCTGGATTCCCTACTAACGCACGCATGAAAATTTCGCCATTTTCTAACTGAGCAAAACCAGCAATGGGAACTTGGCAACCGCCGTTTAATTTTGCATTCATAGTGCGTTCAGCAGTCACGCAAACCGCCGTGGTTTCATGGTGCAAGGCTTTTAACATTTCGTTAATTTCAACGTCATCAACTCGACATTCGATGCCAATCGCGCCCTGTCCGCAAGCAGGTAAACTAATTTCAGTTGGCAAGCTTTGACGAATTCGCTCGCCCATTCCTAAACGCTTCAAACCTGCCGAAGCGAGAATAATCGCGTCATAATCCCCTGCATCAAGTTTCGCCAAGCGCGTATTCACATTGCCGCGCAACGACAAAATTTCAGCATTTGGAAAACGGGTTTTAATTTGACATTGACGACGCAAACTCGACGTGCCAATTCGGGCGTTTTCGGGTAAATCATCAAGGTTTTGATAATAATTCGATACAAACGCATCGGTCGGATCTTCACGTTCCAAAATCGCCGCAAGATGCAAACCTTCTGGGAATTCAATTGGCACGTCTTTCATGGAATGCACTGCAATATCGGCATTGCCTTCGAGCATTCCTTGTTCGAGTTCTTTGACAAATAGACCTTTACCACCAATTTTGGCAAGTGGCGCATCGAGAATTTTATCGCCGCGAGTCACCATTTTAACAAGTTCAGTTTGAATGTTTGGAAACGCCTGTTGCAAAAGCGTGGCAACGTGTTCGGCTTGCCAGAGAGCTAAAGGACTTTGACGGGTGGCAATTCGGATAGTTTTAATCACAAAATTAAATAGTTGGAAGTTAAAAATTATCGAAAGTTTAGCGTAAATCCTAAATTTCGTCGAAGGTTAAGTCGGTTGCATTTACAATTACGAACACACTTTGCAAAATACAAAAATTACTTTTAAAAGGATAATGATGACAATTCCCGACTTTACACATTTTAACGCGGCAGGTGAGGCGCACATGGTCGATGTGGGTAACAAAAAATTCACGCATCGCATCGCCGTAACAGAAGGTTTTATTTCATTGCAACCTGCAACGTTAGCCATGATTTTAGAGGGCGGACACAAAAAAGGTGACGTGCTAGGAATTGCTCGAATTGCAGGGATTATGGCGAGTAAGCGCACGGCTGATTTGATTCCACTTTGTCATCCTTTATCTTTGACACACGTTGAAGTTGCGTTAATTCCCGAACCTGAAAAAAATCGAATTCGCTGTCAAACTACCGCAAAGACACTTGGGCAAACGGGAGTGGAAATGGAAGCCTTAACCGCGACGCAAATCTCGCTGTTGACCATTTACGATATGTGCAAAGCGGTTGATCGTGGCATGGTCATTGAGGGAGTGCGATTGTTGGAAAAATCTGGTGGGAAATCGGGGCTTTGGCGTACTGACACAATTTAGTTTTTAAACGAGGGAAATCAAAATGGCAATGACAATTAAAGAATTAGCAGCAATTTGTGACGCGACAATGGAAGGCGGTGACTCAAGCCAAACTTTAACTGCGGCAAACGATATTACGTCTGCAAAAAATGGACAAGTCACGCAATTAACGCAGGCGCGTTATCGGCATTGTTTGAAAGAATCCGCCGCTTCGGCGTGCTTTATTGCGTCAGATTTTGAAATTCAAGACGTGCCTGAATCGTTAGTTTTATTGCGTTGTGTCGATCCTGAAATGGCATTTATCAAAGCCGTGGAATTGTTATCATCGCCTGTAAAATATGCCGCGATTATTTCGTCGCAAGCGGTGATTTCAGACAATGCAATTTTGCCTGAAAATTGCCATATTGGAGCATTTGCAGTCATTAACGACGGCGTTCAAATTGGCGAAAGCAGTGAAATTTTGGCAGGCGTTTATGTTGGGCAAAATGTCAAAATCGGTAAAAATTGCCGTATTTACCCGTATGCTGTGATTTACGACAGCGTCGAAATAGGTGATAACGTCACCATTCATTCGGGATCGGTTATTGGTGCGGATGGTTTTGGCTATAAATTCCGAAATGGTCAACACATTAAAGTTCCACAAATTGGCAATGTGGTGATAGGTGATAACGTCGAAATTGGTGCAAATACTTGTGTGGATCGTGGCGCGTTAGGCAGTACAGCAATTGGTGCGGGCAGTAAAATCGATAATTTAGTTCAAATTGGACACAACAACAAAATCGGACAGCACGTTATTGTTTGCGGTCAAACGGGAATTTCGGGATCGTGTACGATTGAAAATTATGCGATTTTAGCAGGAAGTGCAGGAATTGCCGATCACGTCAAAATTGGGCAAGGTGCTGTGGTAATGGCGCGTGCTGGCGTGGCAAATGATGTTGCAGCGAAAACGCAGGTTTTTGGAAGTCCTGCAAAGGAAAAGCGTGTTGCATACCGTGAGCAAGTGGCAATCAGTCAATTGCCCGATTTAATAAAAACGATTAAGCAACTGGAAGCACGTTTAGTGCAATTAGAATCAAAAAGTTAAATCCCTAAAGCCACTCAGCCCGACTTTCGGATTTATCAAAAGTCGGGCTGAGTCACAACAGTATAATTTTTTTAAAAATTATTCAGTTTTGTTGTTCTGGTGTTTGTTTTCAATTTTTTGGAAAACTTCAGCTTGGCTTTGTGCAACTGCACCACTCGCCAAATGTTTAGTTTCATCTGCTTTTAACATCAAAACTAAAACAACAGTAACTGCGATTAAACCACCAATGTAAAACCAAAAATAGTCTTTTTCTTGTGCTTCTGACATCTTTAAATCCTCAAGGTTATTTTTATAATTTTTATCTCTCTTTTTTGGAGAGGTCGCTTCAAACGACGGGTGTATTTTTATCATGAATTTAAGTGTCGTGTCAAAACCATAATTTGAAAATTGGTATAAATTTTTTTACATCATTCAATTTTATTGACAAAAAGATTCACTAGTTGCGAATGTAGACCGCCAAAACTGCCATTGCTCATTACCACAACATGACTGCCATATTGAATTTCATTACGAACTCTAGCCACAATGTCAGGCAATGTTTGGCAAACGATAGTATTGCTCGCTAACGTCAACGTACTGTGTGAATCTGGCTGATAAATAATCGCCACATCCGCCGCCCGTAATGAAGCAGCTAACGTGTGCTGATGAATGCCCAAACGCATCGTATTTGAACGCGGCTCAACAATCGCAATAATTTTTTCACTTCCCACACGCTGCCGTAAACCTTCCAATGTCATCGCAATCGCTGTTGGATGATGGGCAAAATCGTCGTAAATCGTCACGCCATTTTTCGATGAAAGCACTTCCATTCGACGTTTTACGTTTTGAAAATTCGATAA
>CANKON010000009.1 GCA_947484105.1 Methylococcaceae bacterium
CTGCTGCGGCAGGTCTGAGCTGTTGTGGCGGTGCGTAGTTAGGTGCAGGCGGTGGCGCGTAATTTTGAGCAGGCGGTTGTTGATAAGATGGCACAGGGGCGGGCGCATTATAATCGCTAGATGCAGTAGCAGAATCACGCTTACCGACCAAATCAATAATGGTTGCGTTCAGTTCCAACGCGGTTTTTTTCACTCCGTCATTACCCGTAAATTCACTCATCGTTAATTCACCTGAAATGAAAACTTGTTGTCCTTTTTTCAAGTAATCTTTTAACGTCCCTTCAGCTCTACGTCCCCACAAAACGACGCGCAGCCACACGGTTTGTTGCTTATCACCGAAGCCGACGTTATTCGCCACCGACACATTTAATACCGCCTGACCTGAAGGTAAATAACGCACTTCAGCATCGCGTCCAACGGTACATACACCACTAAAAACATTTGACATAATTTATTTCTCTATTTGAATTAACGGGTTTTAAAGGGAGGCTATTATCGTTTTTTTTTGTGACTTCATGCTTAAAAATTTGAGCATTAAATCGGCTGTATTTAAACGCCAAATTATTTTTTAGACTTCGCCTTTGCTGGATTTTTTTTGCCATTTTTTAAGAAATTCTCAGATTCAGCTTCAATCTCTTTTGTTTCAGGAGCAGCTTTGGTTTCCAAGTATTCACTTCGCGTCATGACTTTAGGCGTAACTTGTGCAGGTTGTCGATAGGCTTTGGAAAATTGATTCGAGAATATACTATCAACCGTCAAAATCGGAATTAACAACACAACTAGCACGGCAATCGCTACAAAAGCAGGATTCATAATCGTTGAAAGCCAATATGCCGCGAGACCACCTATCAATAAACGAGTAAAACTCGGCATTTTTACCAATGCGACTTTTTGTCCTTTGGCATCACTCATCATTTTCTCCACATTAACGCAATGAAACAGGTTGTAAAAAACTACTCAAGGCTTGCCCAAATGATGCGCCTAAACGTCCTGTAATTTTATCTATTAAACGTGCTTGCGGGGTGAAATTAACTTCGTTTTCTGCGCCGATTAAATTTTTAGCAATTTCATGTTGCGTCGCAAAATCATCGACTAAACCTATTTTTACGGCTTCTTCACCCGACCAAACTAACCCTGAGAACATATCGGGCGATTCTTTCAAGCGTGTGCCACGTCCAATTTTTACTGCTGAGATAAATTGCTGATGCACTTGATTGAGCAAATTTTGCATATAAAGTGTTTCGCTTTCTTTACGCGGTGTGAACGGATCAAGCATCGCTTTGTGTGCGCCCGCTGTCATCAATCGACGTTCCACGCCTAATTTTTGCATCACGTCCACAAACCCAAAGCCGTCCATTAACACACCAATCGAACCGACCAAACTTGCTGGATTCACGAAAATTTTGTCACTTGCCGACGCAATATAATAACAACCCGAGGCACACATATCGCTGACGACTGTGTAAATTGGCAAAGTCGGATGTTCTTTTTTAATGCGGCGAATTTCATCATAAACATACGCCGATTGAACAGGACTTCCGCCTGGTGAATTTGCGTGCAGAATGATTCCTTTTGTATGTTTATCTTCGACGGCATCGTGTAAACCTTCGATAATAGAATCCGCATTGGCATCTTTGTCTTCTGAAATTTGTCCCATCAAATCAATAATCGCAGTGTGATCATCGCCTTTTGAACCATGATCGTTACCTAATTTTGGATAAACAGCAACGCCAAAAATAGCGAATAAATACACAAATAGCAGGCTTTTAAACGCGACACTCCAACGACGAGCGCGAGTTTGTTCAGTAATAGCTGAAAGCGCGACTTTTTCAAGTAATTCGCGTTCCCAATTTGGATTTTGATTTGACATAAGATTTTTAACCGTATTTGTTTAAAGTAAATGTTGTAATAGTTCCGTTGATTGCAAAAAACAATGCAACGGCTGATAAATTTTTAACTGTTCTGAATCGTGTGCGCCGCTGGCAACGCCAATTGAAGCAATTCCTGCATTCAACGCCATTTGTAAATCGTGTGTCGAATCACCTACCATCAACGTCCGCTCAGGCAAAATTTGAGCATGAATCATAATCTCTTCGATCATCAACGGATGAGGTTTTGATTTGGTTTCGTCGGCGCAGCGCGTCGCACAAAATAAATGCGTGGTATTCGTGGCAGTCAGTGCTTCGTCCAAACCTTCTCGCGTTTTTCCTGTGGCAATGGCAAGTTTAAAGCCTTTATCGTTTAACGTTTCAAGCATTTCATAAACACCTGAAAATAAGTCATCTGGGCTAATTTTTTTAGAAAAATAAACCGTTTCGTAACGATTCACTAAACCAATGACTTCATCCGCGCTTGCGTCAGGGTATAACGCTTCAATTGCACGTTCGATACTCAAACCAATGACATCTTTGGAGGCTTGATAAGAGGGCGTTTCGTGGCGAGTGTCATCCGCCGCATTTTGCAAACAACGCGCAATCCAATCAATCGAATCAATTAGCGTACCGTCCCAGTCAAAAATAATTAAATCAAAGCAATTTTTCATGTGTGTGTTTTAAGTGTAAGGTTTGAACAGGATTTAAGAATAGGAACATTATTCAACATTTGAATGAAAAATGCTTAACATCGAGAGAACGCTTACAATTATCGGCAGATAATTTATCGCAAAAACGAACCTCCATTTTATTTTTATTAACTTTTAAGAATTTGTGTCATGTCTAAAAACATTATTGTCGGAATGTCTGGCGGCGTTGATTCGTCTGTGACAGCGTTACTTTTACTCGAACAAGGTCATAACGTCACGGGCTTGTTTATGAAAAATTGGGAAGAAGATGACGGCACCGAATTCTGCACCGCAATGCAAGATTTAGCTGACGCGCAACAAGTTTGCGACACGCTTGGGATTGAATTAAAAACGGCGAATTTTGCCGCTGAATACTGGGACGAAGTTTTTGAGGTTTTCTTGTCCGAATTCAAAGCCGCTCGCACTCCAAACCCTGATATTTTGTGCAACAAACACGTTAAATTTAAAGCCTTTTTGCATTATGCCATTGAGGATTTAGGTGCAGATTTTATTGCGACGGGGCATTATGCGCGAGTCTGTGAAAATAACGGCGAATTCCAGTTGCTCAAAGGCTTAGACCCGTCAAAAGAACAAAGTTATTTTCTTTACACGCTTGGACAAAAACCCCTTTCACGCACACTTTTTCCGATTGGACATTTGCATAAAACCGAAATTCGCGCGATTGCTGAAAAAGCAGGTTTTGCAAATGCGAAAAAGAAAGACAGCACGGGAATTTGTTTTATTGGCGAGCGTAAATTTAGCGAATTTTTGAAACGTTATTTACCAACGCAACCTGGTGAAATGCGAACGCCAGAGGGAAAATTCATCGCGCCACATCACGGTTTAATGTATTACACGCTAGGACAGAGACAAGGTTTAGGCATTGGTGGTGTGAAAGATGCGCCTGATGAACCTTGGTATGTGTTGGATAAAGACGTGGTGAATAACATTTTAATCGTCGGGCAAGGTCATAACCATCCGTTGATGTTGCACAATTCACTGATTGCCGACCAACTGGATTGGTGCAGTAATCGCTCTCTGACTGAAACGCTAATATGCAAAGCCAAAACCCGTTATCGTCAAGAAGACCAGGATTGTGTCGTCACACCGTTAGAAAATGGATGTGTTGAAGTTATTTTTTCGCAACCACAACGTGCGATTACTGAAGGGCAATCCGTTGTGTTTTATCAAAGTGACGTGTGTTTGGGTGGCGGCATTATTAAATCGAAAGCGAATATCTAATTTATTTTTATCAAAAGAGGCATAAAACATGGCAAAAGCAGGGGATTTGAAACGTGGAATGGTTGTCGAAATCAACGGCGCACCACACGTTGTTAAAAATGTAGATGTAAAAAGTCCGTCTTCGCGCGGCGCATCGACCTTGTACAAAATCCGTTTTAACAATGTTCAAACGGGACAAAAACACGATGAATCGTTGAAGGGCGACGATTTTTTTAAAGACGTGGATTTGGTTCGCGCGAAAGTACAGTTTTCGTACATTGACGGCGAAAATTATATTTTCATGAACATTGACGATTTCTCGCAATACACCTTGAGCAAAGACGATTTGGAAGACCAAATTGATTTTTTAAGCGAAGGATTGGAAGGGATTATCGCGTTATTGGTGGATGATGAAGTGTTGGGAATTGAGTTGCCAGCGGTGGTAATTTTGGAAGTTTTAGAAACGCCGCCAGCCATTAAAGGAGCAACTGCCAGCAGCCGTTCAAAACCTGCACGATTAAGCACAGGGGCAGAAATTCAAGTGCCTGAATACTTAGAAACAGGCGAATTGATTAAAGTGAATACCGAAACTGGAAAGTTCATGTCGCGTGCTTAACAACAGAATCCCCGCTTCAAAAGCGTTTAGAAGCGTTTAGAAGCGTTTAGAAGCGTTTAGAAGCGGGGATTTTTTCACAATACCATCGAGACCACCAACACAATTACGCCAATAAACGCAATCGTAAAAAGCACGCCGCCGATGAGATACGCAGACAGCGAACCGTGTTGAAAATCTTGTTCCCGATTTTTTTGACTCTGAATACCGATTGCAGCCGCAAACACACTTTTAGCGACTTGAAGAATGCTTGGTTTTGACATCTTTTTTCTCCGTTCTGACAACGCTTGTCGTTTCTACTGGTAAGCCTGCAAATTCAAATAATAAATCCAACTCTTTTCTGTCTAACTCGTAACATTTACCCGTTCGTAAACCGTCCGACAAAACGACAGGTCCATAACGTACACGCATTAAACGGCTAACAACCACATTTTGCGCTTCCCACAAACGACGCACTAAACGGTTTCGTCCTTCGCTAACCACAACGTGATACCACTTATTTGCGCCTTCGCCACCCATAAAATAAATTTGGTCAAATTTTGCAACGCCATCTTCAAGCGTCACGCCTTGTTTAAGTAATTCAATTTTTTCATCAGGCACTTCGCCCAAAATTCGCACCGCGTATTCGCGTTCAACTTCGGTTGACGGGTGCATCAATTTGTTCGCCAATTCACCGTTATTGGTTACGAGCAATAACCCCGACGTATTCACGTCTAAACGTCCCACCGAAATCCAGCGCGACGTGTCCAGTTTTGGTAAGGACGTAAAAATCGTTGGACGACCTTGCGGGTCATTTCGAGACACAATTTCGCCTGTCGGTTTATGGTAAATCAAAACGCGCGTCGGCTGACGTTCAAATTTTTCCCAATTCACCACGCGGTCGTTGAGTTGTAAATAATCGCCCGCTTTTAAATGTGCGCCTTGTTTGACTAAATTTCCGTTAATTTTCAAACGCCCTTCTGTAATCCAACGTTCGACTTCACGGCGTGATGCTAAACCACCTCGCGCTAACACTTTTTGAATACGCTCGCCGTCTTGCGATACTTCAACATCAACGAGCCGTTTTTCAACGGGTTCTCTTCGTGTAATTGTATTTGGACGCACATTTTCACGGCGCATTTGACTTGCCGATTTATTAGGCTGTTTTTTATCGCGCAAAGAAACGGGTTTATTTAATTGTTTGGTTTTCACTTTTTTCCTATGAATTTAATGTGTGTTTTATTTGTCTAAGCCGATAAAATCCCAGACTTGATGCGACATTGTGTCGCCGCTATTTTCTTTCACTGGCGCACCATTTGGATAGTTTTGGACATAAATGCGTTTTGCATCGTTAGCCAAATCCGTCATGCCCAATTGTGTGTAAGCGTCTTGCAGAATTTCTAATGTGAACGGGAGCGCAATCGAACGCGGATATTTTTCCATCACCACTTTGGCGCGATTTACGGCTGCAATATACGCTTTACGTTTCATGTAATAACGGGCAATGTGAATTTCGTGCATCGCTAAATTATTTTTGATTGCCACCGTGCGTTGTTGTGCGTCGGCGACGTAATGACTTTTTGGGTAACGGCGCATCAATTCGGCGAAGTTTTCCAGCGCATCATTTGCATAAATCTGATCACGTTGTGAGGTGTCGGTCGGCAAAAAACGATCAACAAAAGTAATGCCACGATTGTAATTCACCAATCCTTTTAAGTAATACGCATAATCAATGTGATTATCACGTGGATAGGTTTTGATAAAACGATCCGCCGTGCTGATGGCGGCTTCGGCATCGTTATTTTTATAATAGGCATACGCGCTATCAATCAAGGTTTGCGGGGCGGAATTATCGAATGGATAACGCGATTCTAAAGCTTCGTAAAGCTTAATCGCTTTGTCGTAACTTCCCGCTTCCATCGTGGTTTTGGCTTCGGTTTTGAATTTATCTGCATTCCATCCTGTATAAGTTTCTTCATCGGTTGTGCCGCTTCCCGCCAAACTTTGCAGCGTTTCACAACCCGTTAAAACCGTTAAAGAAAGAATTAAACAACAAGCGGTGAGAAATTTAATTAGAATGGTGTGCATATTTAGTAGAATCAGAAAATGAATTTTCGCCAATCAAAATCCTGCAAATCAGCGTATTTAGTGGCGTGAGTATAACTTAACAGTAAGTGAATTAGAACACGGCGATATGACGATAGAATTATTAACAACAGAAGTTCCGCATGAAATGGCTGGAATGCGTTTAGATGCTGTTCTCGCAGAATTATTTGACGATTATTCTCGCAGTAAATTACAAACGTGGGTAAAGGCAGGGCGAGTGAAAGTGAATGGTGAGGCTTTAAAACCACGCGATAAATTAGTGGGTGGTGAATTTATTAGTCTCGATGCAGAACCCGAAGTCATCATCACTTATGAAGCTGAAAATATTCCACTTGATATTATTTTTGAAGACAACGATATTTTAATTTTAAATAAACCAGCGGGAATGGTCGTTCATCCTGCGATTGGAAATTGGAGTGGCACGCTTTTGAATGCGTTGTTATTTCATGCGCCACAACTCGAAACCTTGCCACGCGCGGGCATTGTTCATCGAATTGATAAAGATACCAGCGGTTTGCTTATGGTCGCAAAAACGTTGCAAGCACATAATTCTCTGACAGAACAATTGCAAGCACGGACGATTCACCGTGAATATCAAGCCATTACGCACAATCGTATGATTGCAGGCGGTACGATTGATGAACCAATTGGGCGACATCCAACCGATCGTTTGCGTTACGCGGTGACTCGTGATGGCAAAGAAGCGGTGACGCATTATCGTGTTATCAATCGTTTTAAACGTCACACCCACATTCAAGTCAAACTC
This sequence comes from Methylococcaceae bacterium, assembly GCA_947484105.1. Classification (GTDB taxonomy): domain Bacteria; phylum Pseudomonadota; class Gammaproteobacteria; order Methylococcales; family Methylomonadaceae; genus UBA10906. The sequence goes on from CANKON010000009.1 coordinate 7,246, forward strand.
GAAACAGGGCGCACGCATCAAATTCGTGTTCACATGGGACATGTTAAATTTCCCTTGCTTGGCGATCAACTTTATAGCGGACGTTTTAAAATGCCTGCAAAATGCGGTGAAGCATTGGAAGAAGTCTTGCGCGGTTTTAAACGTCAAGCTTTGCACGCCGCAAAATTGGGTTTGGTTCATCCAACCACAAATGCGTACATGGAATGGGAACAACCGTTGCCTGACGATATGGTTTTGTTACTCGCCGCGTTGGCAAAAAATGATGCCGAAGAATCCGAATAGCGGTGTGTTTATTTTTCCAAATTGGAATGCGCCGCCAAACGTTCATGCGGTAATGACAACGCGCGTTGGTGGTTTCAGCAAATCACCTTTCGACAGTTTTAATTTAGCCACGCACGTCGATGATAATTTAGATACCGTTTTGGAAAATCGTCGCTTGCTAAAAACAGAATTGAATTTGCCAACTGAACCGTTTTGGCTCGAACAAATTCATTCAAATACCGTTGTTGAAACACAACCAAATTTGATTTTGCCACAAGCAGATGCGAGTTTTTCAACTCGAAAAAATGGGGTTTGCGTCATCATGACGGCAGATTGTTTGCCTGTTTTAATGTGTTCAAATGAGGGTGAAAAAATCGCCGCAATTCATGCAGGTTGGCGCGGATTGGCGAATGGCATTATTTCAAACACCGTTGCGGCGTTAAAAACGAAAGATTTAATGGTTTGGCTTGGCGCAGCGATTGGCGCGGAACGATTTGAAGTAGGTGACGATGTCCGCGATACATTTTTGAAAAAATCACCCGATTATTCCATCGCCTTCAAAGTACATAAAAACGGTTGGCTGGCTGATATTTATCAATTGGCACGAATCGAATTAGCGCATTTGGGAATTACCGCTGTTTTTGGGGGAGAATTCTGCACCGTAACAGATGAAGAAAAATTTTATTCGTATCGGCGTGATAAACAAACGGGACGTATGGCGACATTGATTTGGCGAGTGTAAAACGCGATGAAATCCAAACTCACTATTGATAAACGGCTACGGCGACGTGTGTTGCCATTGATGTTTTTGGTCATTACGTTGTTAATGGTAATCTCGCTATCGATGCGAATTGACGGGGTACAAAAACACAATCTTGAAGTTGCAACAGAAGGTGCACGAAACATTTTTCGTATGATTATTATCACACGTCAATGGAATGCTGATCATGGTGGCGTATATGTTTTTGAAACAAAAAATACACCCGTAAATGAATATCTTGAGCATCCACGACGAGTGATTGAAACGAAAGAAAAAGAAAAATTAACGTTATTAAATCCCGCTTACATGACAAGGAAAATTGCTGAATTAGCGGCTAAAGACCCTGAATTACATATTAGTTTGCACATCACAAGTCTTAACCCAATTCGTCCACAAAACGCGGCAGATGCTTGGGAAACTGAAGCGTTAAAAAAATTTGATGCAGGACAACAAGAGATTTCCAATGTCAGCGTAGAAAATGGACAACGTTATTTGCGTTATATGTCACCACTCATGGTCAAAGAAAACTGTCTAACGTGCCACGCGAAACAAGGTTATAAAATCGGCGATGTACGCGGCGGAATTAGTGTCAGTTTGCAAATGGATTCCATCGATAAATCTATGCACAACGAAATCGTTGGCAGTGTGATTAGTCATGGCGTGTCTTATAGTTTGTTAATTATCATTAGCTGGGTGTTGATTGAATTATTGGCGCGGCGTTGGCGAGCATTAAACGACAATATCGAAATGTTAGAAACAACTCGTAATGAATTAGTTGAAAATGAAAAAATGGCTTCTTTAGGGCGATTAGTGGCGGGGTTTGCTCATGAAATTAACACGCCAGTCGGTGTTGCTGTTGGCGCCATTAGTCACGGCGACGAAACGATTGCCACTTTAAAATCTTTGCTCGCGCAAGAAGAGGTCACTGAGCAGGAATTAAATCAACAACTCGATTATTTAAGTGAAGGACATTCGCTCGCATTAGCCAATTTAAGACGCGCCGCAGATTTGGTACATCGTTTTAAACGCACGTCCATTGACAGAGATTCACAACAAAAACGTGAATATCAACCTGCTGAATTGATTCAAGATGTGTTGACCACATTGCATAATAATTTAAAACGCACGGCAATTAGTGTTGACGTGGATTGCTCTCAAGCATTAAAACTTTACGGTACGCCAGGTTTATTGGAGCAAGTATTGACCAATTTAATTACCAACAGCATCAATCACGGTTTTGATAATGGCAGTCGTGCAGGAAAAATCAGCATCAACGTGTCAAAATCCAGAGAGAATCTCTTGATTATTGATTATCAAGATGATGGCGTTGGGATGAGCGAAGAGGTTAGAGAACAGGCTTTTGAACCCTTTTTTACCACTAATCGACATAACGGAGGGTCAGGATTGGGTTTATATGTCATTTATAGCATCGTGACACAACAAATGGCTGGCACCATTCGCATTATGTCAGCACGAAATGCTGGCGTTCATTTTCATATTGAATGTCCAATTGAAACGATACCTTACAGCAACACGATATTATGAAAATTATTCGAAATACTGACACAACACTCTCAACTGAAAACAGTGAAAAGTCGCTATTGCCGTGTTTTGAAGAATCGCGCTATAAATGGAACGTTTTAATCGTTGATGATGAAATTGATATTCGCACTTTGACACGAATTAGTCTGCGTGATTTTAGTTTTTCAAATCAAACCCTCAATTTTATTGAAGCGAGTTCGGCAGCTGAAGCGATGGAATTGTTGAAAATTCATGATGATATTGCGTTGGCATTGATTGATGTCGTTATGGAAACAGACGATGCGGGCTTGAAATTAGTTGAATACATACGCAACGAATTGAAAAATTCAATGATTCGCATCGTAATCAGAACAGGGCAACCAGGTTTAGCTCCCGAGCGTTATGTGATTGATCATTACGATATTGATGATTACAAAGATAAAACGGAATTAACCGCAGCACGCCTTTATACAACCGTGCGTTCTGCATTAAAAGCCTTTCGAGATTTACAAGCTATTGACGTAAATCGACGTGGTTTAGAGCGCGTTTTACAAGCCACACCTGCCATTTATCAGTTGGGGTATGCGCCATTATCGGATTTTTTCAATGGTATGTTGACGCAAATAATTGGACTTTGTCGGTTATCCAATTTAAGCCATATTGGTTCGATGGAAGGCGCGATTATGATCATTGATGATAATGAGCCGCAAGTTCGTGCTGCAACAGGGCAATTCATTAAAAACTCACGTTTTGAAGAAATTCATCAGCAATGTGTCAGTGCTATTTTGTCAGGTGAATTGGCTTCCACTTTACGCTATAACACGACAGTGTTGCCGTTAATTGTATCGGGGAAACCTGTTGGTTATATTTACATTGAACCGATTGAATCTTTATCGGATGTTAATCGGAATTTAATTGAGATTTTTGCACAACAATGCTCACAAGCATTAGAAAATCATGAATTACACTGCAACATTATTGCATCGTTTGAAAGCGCAATTGATATGTTGGCTGAAATTGCAGAATATAAAGACAAAGCTACAGGCGGTCATGTTAATCGCCTTGATTGTTACACTCATGCGATTGCTGTTGAAATGGGCGTAAGCGAAGAAGATGCAAAAAGCTATGGCAAAGCCAGTCGTTTGCATGATGTTGGAAAAGTGGGGACGCCCGATTACATTTTGGCAAAACCGAGTAAATTAACATTCGATGAATTTGAAATTATTAAAAAACATACGACATTAGGGGCAAATATCCTCAGTCACGATGCGGCGTTTGAATTGGCTCGTCAAATCGCAGGCGGACATCATGAATTTTGGAACGGTAACGGTTATCCATTAGGTATTGAATCAAAAGAATTACCACTTGCTGTTCGTATCGTGTCAGTGGCTGATGTGTTTGATGCGCTAATTAGTTGGCGACCTTATAAACAACCTTGGGCAATTCAAAAAGCGCGTGAGGTCATTCAAGATGGTGCAGGTACACAATTTGATCCGACTGTTGTGAATGCTTTTTTGAAACTTCTCGACAGTGGAAAATTTGATCATGTCATTGAAAGAGCGCACGAAGTTTTGTATTAAATTTTGGTGATTAGTAAAGGCAATTGCTTATTTTTTAGATCGCTCGATTTGATTCACGTCGAATCAAATCGAGTCAAGGGCAAATGTATAAAGAGTAAACAATCGCTGCCAAATGTCCACTTGCTTCGAGCCACGCCTTTCTATCACCTGCCCGTTTTTTATTCAGTAATAAATCCATCATTCCTTCAGTCGCTTCAAAATCATCAACCGTTAATTGCACCAAACGGCGTGTATCAGGGTTCATCGTTGTTTCGCGCAATTGACTCGGATTCATTTCACCCAAGCCTTTAAAGCGTTGCACGTTGATTTGACCTTTAATTCTTTCGGCTTTGATTCTATCCAAAATACCTTGTCGTTCTGATTCATCGAGTGCGTAAAAAACCCGTTTGCCCACATCGATGCGATACAGCGGCGGCATCGCTACAAAAACATGACCATTCCTAACGAGTGCGTTGAAATGTTTATAAAACAACGCACAAATCAACGTCGCAATATGATTTCCGTCTGAATCCGCGTCCGCCAAAATACACACTTTCCCATAACGCAAGGCTTGTAAATCATCCGAATCAGGTTCAATCCCTAACGCAACCGCAATATCATGAATTTCTTGTGATGCCATCACTTGCGAAGATTCGACTTCCCAAGTGTTCAGAATTTTTCCGCGTAACGGCATAATCGCTTGAAAATCCCGCTCACGCGCTTGTTTCGCGGAACCGCCAGCCGAATCACCTTCGACTAAAAATAATTCCGTGCGATTGATGTCTTGTGCGCTGCAATCTGCTAATTTTCCAGGTAACGCAGGTCCAGACGTGATTTTTTTACGAATGATTTTTTTGTTTGAACGTAGGCGTTTTTGTGCGCTGTTAATGATTAACTCAGCAATTTTTTCGCCTTCGCTGGTGTTTGAATTGAGCCATAAACTAAAACTGTCTTTCACAACACCTGAAATAAATGCCACGCATTCGCGCGAACTTAAACGCTCTTTGGTTTGCCCTGAAAATTGCGGGTCTTCGAGTTTGACTGACAAAACAAAATGGCAATGTTCCCAAACATCTTCAGGCGCGATTTTTACGCCGCGCGGTAATAAATCTCGAATGTCGCAAAATTCACGAATTGCTTCGGTTAAACCTGCTCGCAAACCATTAACGTGCGTACCACCTTGCGCCGTTGGAACGAGATTGACGTAGCTTTCAGCGACCATTTCAGATGGATTTTCAACCGCCCATAAAACGCCCCATTCAACCGCTTCATGGTCGGCACTCATGTTTCCTAAAAATGGCGTTTCGGGAAAAAACTCTAAATCACCAATGCGATCTTGCAAATAATCTTTAAGTCCATTTTGATAACACCATTCAAAAATTTCGTCGCTTTGTTCAATTTTGAGCGAAATTTTTAAACCCGCACACAAAACCGCTTTGGCGCGTAAAACGTGTTTGAGTTTTGAAACGGACACTTTGGGCGAATCAAAATAGCGTTCGTTCGGCATGAAATAAACGGTTGTTCCCGTATTATTTTTGCCAACGGTGCCAGTTTCTAAAAGTTCAGTTTGTTTTTCACCGTCCGAAAAACGCATTGAATAGACTTTACCGCCACGTTTTACGGTCACTTCTAGGTCTTTCGACAACGCATTCACCACCGAAATTCCAACCCCGTGCAAACCACCTGAGAATTGGTAGTTTTTGTTTGAGAATTTTCCGCCTGCGTGTAACTGCGTCAAAATCACTTCAACGCCTGTCATCCCTTGTTCTGGGTGAATATCAACGGGCATTCCGCGTCCGTTATCACTGACTGAAATCGCGCCGTCTTTATGCAAAATTACGTCAATTTGCGAGGCGTGCCCCGCTAAGGCTTCATCGACGCTGTTATCAATGACTTCTTGCGCCAAATGATTTGGTCGGGTGGTGTCGGTGTACATTCCTGGGCGTTTGCGGACAGGTTCTAAGCCTGTCAAAACTTCAATAGCAGCGGCGTTGTAAGACGTTGGATTACTCATAGGTGTTTTTTGTAGAAAGTTTAAAGTGGAAAATCAAAACGGTGTCACTGCACATTCTAGTCGTAATTAGCCCTCGCTTCGTTTAAAATGTGCAGCTTCAATACGCGCCCGTAGCTCAGCTGGATAGAGCGCAGCCCTCCGGAGGCTGAGGTCAGAGGTTCGAATCCGCTCGGGCGCACCATAAAAATCCGAAGAAAATCAATCTTCGATCAAAATCATAAATTGATTGTTGGCACGTTGCCAAAAACTTTCTAAAATTCCAAATGACAACATCTCGATTAGCATGGGCAATTACAGGCTCTGGACATTACATTGAAGAATGCGTTGAATTCTTGCTCACGCTTGAAAACGTTGATTTATACGTTAGCCAAGCAGGCGAAGAAGTCTTAAAAATGTACGGAATTCAACTCAATGACTTGCGCGAAAAAATGCCTGTTTATCGGGATAAAACGGCTTCATGCCCGCCTGTTGGACATTTTTATAAAGGCTATTACCACACATTCGTTCTTGCCCCCGCCACGTCAAATACCATTGCAAAATGCGTATTAGGCATTGCTGATTCATTGGTGACAAATCTTTATTCACAAGCAGGAAAATGCCGCGTGCCGAGCATCGTTTATCCGTGTGATATTGCGCCCGAAATGGAAACGACTGCGCCGAGTGGAAAAGTCATGGTTTATCCCAGAAAAATTGACTTAGAAGGGACTGCAAAATTGCGCGAATTTGAATACACGACTGTTGTAGAAAGTGCAGATGCCTTAATTTCCATGGTTCAACAACGCTTGAAATCCTTGTCATGAGCGAAGAACGTATTTTATTTTTAACAGGCTCACTTGCTGAAAAACAGTTGCGTAGTATTTTAGAAAAAATGCAGCCTGATTTTTCTTACAAAG
>CANKON010000010.1 GCA_947484105.1 Methylococcaceae bacterium
AGGAATCATTGGAAATTCCACATCCAAATAGGGAATCGGGTCAAAAATTAAATGATTAAAATAAAGTAGAAAACAAATTTCTTGGAAGGCGATTAAACCGTAACCAATACGAAATAAACCTAGACCTGTCGCGGGAACTTGTTTGTTGAGAAGTGAGAGAAATTTAGCAGAAAGATAAGTAGGCATGACAACTCAGCGTTAAAATTTTGGCGAAAAAAAAGGTCGCAACATACAAGTTGCGACCTTTTATGACAAACAGAAAGTCTATTGCTTACGCTTGATCTTCTGGAGATGCCGCGAAAACCCATTTCACGAAGAAATAACCTGCCGCTGCTACTACCAAACCAATTGTCGCGCCCATTGGGGTTTTCAACATTTCTGTTACGTCTAAAATTGCACCCATTGCATTCTCCTGTAATTATTTTGTTTTAAAATACGCTAAAAGCTAGCGTAAATGGAGCGTTCATAATACTTTAGAATGTGTGAATGTCAAGGCTTGTTGCGTGGCTTTTACTTGCTAAAACTTAAAGCTACCTATTCAATGATGATATAATTCAAAACGCTACATTTGCATTCAAATATCAAACAGGGGTAGTAAAAAATGAGAATTATAAACTGTGTTAAAAACGCATCGCTCGTAACACTTTTATTTGCTTCAATGGCACACGCAGATGTGTCATTACAAGATAGCAGTGAAATTTTAGGTCATTGGACAGTTACAGCAGAATCACTCAAGCTTGATGGCGAAAAAAAGTTAATTAAAAGCGTGTGGGAATTTAAAAATGACGGCACGCTGGTTTCCATTTCAACAGATTCGTTGGGACGTACCAAAGAAATGACCGTTGCAGTAAAATACAGCGTCGAAGATGGTGTAATTAAAAAGCAACTCTCTCCTGGACGTGAAAAATATGAATCCTGCTCAGTAGCGAAAAGAGAAGGTTCGGAAATGGTTTTAAAATGTACAAATCTATTTCTTTTCTTAACAAAAAAATAATAATTTGAAAGGGTATAACAATGATCGGTGCAATTTTTATGATTTTTGTTGCCATCTGGATTTATCAGTCGGCAGCTAAAGCAAAAGTAGACAAAATGCTTTTTTGGGTGGTAGGTGGTGCAATCACCTTTTTTGCAGTTCAAGCTCTATTTGTCTATTCAGATGTTTCGTTACTCGAATCACTTAGAAGTAGCGAAGGTGGCGCAACCTATGAAGCAGTGAATGGTGCAGATCGCAAAAATGAAGGTGATTTCCAAGGTTTCGGCGGTGTTTTAGAATCGTTATTCTTTGAATTGATGCCGCAAGTAGCAGGCTTTTTAGTCGTTGCAGTTTTGCGTAATCGCTTCATGTTGAAGGAAGACCTTAACGCGGCAAACTTGTTCAGCGGTGTAAAAGAGATGTTTGTTAGCATTAAAGATAGCTTCAAAACGACTGCAAACCACGAATAAAATCTGTTCTAGTTAGGCGCAAATCGTTTGCGCCTAAGTTCAAACCGCAATAATCACGCCGCGTTTTCCAAAATCCTCCAAAATTTCCAAACCTTTTTCTGCCAAAATTTCAGTCGAAATCGTTGGCGAAAATTCTGCTAATTTTGCAAAATAAAAATCTACTGTTTGTTCGGGTGAATTTTCAACTAATTGTAATAATTGAAACGTCATCGGCGTAATTTCTAAAAATTGCACTGCGTCATTTTCATTTCGATAAACCATTAAAAACGTGGGTTGCGAACTTTCAAGCGGTACAAATGCGGCGCAAATTTTCTGCACAGGAAATTGATACGCTAAAACACACGCTAACGGTGAAAGTTTCAATTTTGCTGTTGTGAAATTGTCAAGTGGCAAGAATTCAACTACTTCGTGACTAATCGACAACGCCATTTCTACCCATTCATAATGCGCGAGTTCAAATAAAAACGGTAAATCGTTTAAATTTTTTCGCTCATTTTGCAAATATGCTAAAAATTCTTCAGGAATTTCAGAAAAATGCGGTGTTGTACAAACGTGATTTTCAAAGAAATCTTGTGCCAAATTTGCCCAATTTTTTTCAGAAAACAAACTGTGCAACACGGGAAAATTTGCAGTTAAAAACCCTTCGATATTATTAAAAAATAATTCTCGATACATCGCCATTCGTTCAGGTTTTACGCCAATTGGAAGCGGATTTTTTTCAGGATTACGAATGTAAGCAGCAAAAGTAGCTTGATGATTTTGAAAACTCATTTTGTCTCCGTTTGGAATTGTTTGATGTGTTTCACTTCGGCAACCAATTCAGAAAGTGGCGGTAAATTGAAATCACGTTCCAACAAGGTCGGAAACACACCAAAACGCTGATAAGCATGGCGTAATAATCCCCAAACAGGGTCAATAATTGGCGCACCGTGCGTATCCACCAAAAAGTCATCAGCTTCTTTGAAATGCCCCGCAATATGCGCGTAAGTAATACGCTCAACAGGCATTGCATTTAAAAATTCCAGCGCGTCATAACCGTGATTTACGCTGTTGACATAAATGTTATTCACGTCGAGCAAAATGTCACAATCAGCTTCTTTTACCACGGCATTAAAAAATTCGATTTCGCTCATTTCAGCCGCCGCAAACGTGTAATACGACACGTTTTCGATAGCCATTTTGTGTTCTAAAATATCTTGAACACGCTTAATTCGGGTGGCGACGTGCGTTACAGCTTCAGCGGTAAAAGGAATCGGCATCAAATCATACAAATGACCGTTGTTGCTGCAATAACTCAAATGTTCGCTGTAATGGTCAATACCGTGCGTCGCCATAAATTTTTTGATTTGCAACACAAACGCTTCATCAAGCGGGTCAGAACTACCAATTGAAAGCGATAAACCATGACATACAAACCGATGTTTTTCAGTCATAGCGCGAAACTGTTTGCCGAGTTTGCCGCCAATCGTTATCCAGTTTTCGGGGGCAACTTCAAAAAAATCCACATCAGGTTGTGGATTTTGCAAAATTTCGTTTAAAAAGGAACGGCGTAGCCCTAAACCTGCGCCTTTTAAAAGATGATTAGATTTTGAATTCATTTTGAAGATTTAAACAATTTGAATTTTAACGACTTCTACTACGCGAACCTTGTGTTTTAGGTTTTGAACCTGGAGCTTGATTTCGCGCAACGTAGCCTTTTTTCTCAGCTGGTTTTGAATGGCGAAAATCTTTTTTAGCACCTTCTTTTTGAACAGGTTGAGCAGTCGGTTTCTTTTTGGGTGCAGGTGCCAATGTATTTAATGAAACGTTTGGATAACCCGTGTCTTCAACTTGTGACAAATGACGTTTTAACAATTTTTCAATGTCACCAAGCAAATGCGCTTCTTCTTCCGAAACGAGCGAAATCGCATGACCTTTCGCGCCTGCACGTCCTGTTCTACCAATTCGATGAATGTAATCTTCAGGAACTTGTGGCAAATCGTAATTCACAACGTGCGGCAACGTATCAATATCTAAGCCACGCGCTGCAATATCAGTTGCCACTAAAACAGCTACTTTGCCGTTTTTAAAATAATCCAATGCTTTGGTGCGTGCGCCTTGCGATTTATCACCATGCAACGCAGCTGAACGAATACCGTCCATAATCAATTGTTTTTCTAAGCGGTCTGCCCCGTGTTTTGTACGAACGAAAACTAACACTTGTTGCCAATTATTTGAGCCAATCAAATACGAAAGCAAAGCGCGTTTATTTTCTTTTTGAATCGGATAAACCAATTCCGACACGTTATCAGAAGTGATATTCGGTTTGGCGACTTCAACCGTAACTGGATTTATCAACAGTTGCGCGGCGAGAGCTTTAATCGGTGCGGAATACGTTGCAGAGAAAAATAAGGTTTGACGCGCTTTCGGCAAATTTCCCGAAATACGGCGAATATCAGGTAAAAAACCCATATCGAGCATTCTGTCTGCTTCGTCTAAAACCAAAATTTCGACATTTTTCAAATTCGCGTGACGTTCATTGATGTGGTCACACAAACGCCCCGTGGTTGCTACCAAAATGTCGCAACCACGTTGTAATTGCCGAATTTGCGTATTGATACTCGCGCCACCAATCACTACTTCCGTAATCAATGGCAAATGTGCGCCGTAGGTTTTAATGCTTTCAAAAACTTGCGCGGCAAGTTCACGAGTTGGCACCAAAATTAACGCGCGAATCCGACGCGGTTTTTGATGCGGATCGTGATTTTCCATTAAACGTTGCAATAAAGGTAACGTGAAACCAGCTGTTTTACCTGTACCAGTTTGTGCGCCAGCTAAAACGTCTTTGCCAGCAAGAATGTACGGAATCGCTTGTTTTTGAACGGGAGTTGGCGTGGTGTAACCTTGATTTGCGACGGCTTTTAATAATTCGTCATTTAAGCCGAGGGCTTGAAAACTCATGTAAAAATCTCTTTATAAAATAATGAAGTGGATGCGGCTAATATAACACACGCCCTAAAAGCGATGGCGGTTAAAATCTACGTTGCACTCGTTTTTCAAATGCCACTACGTTAGAATCGAACCCTATTTTTACAATCAAAGAAAATCTAAAAAAATGACGACAAACACACAATGGGAAGCCGTAATTGGCTTAGAAATCCACACCCAATTAGCGACAAAAACCAAAATTTTTTCGGGCGCATCGACCACTTACGGCGCAGAACCGAATACGCAAGCGTGCATTATTTCACTGGGAATGCCAGGCGTTTTACCTGTTCTAAATGAAGATGCCGTGCGAAAAGCGGTTATTTTTGGCACAGCCATTAACGCTGAAATTGCGCCCTATTCTATTTTCGCGCGTAAAAACTATTTTTATCCTGATTTACCGAAAGGTTATCAAATTAGCCAATTTGAATTACCGATTGTTGGCAAAGGATTTTTAGATATTGAAGTTGATGGCGAAACAAAACGTATTGGCGTCACGCGAGCGCATTTAGAAGAAGACGCAGGAAAATCGCTACACGAAAATTTTCATGGTTCAACGGGCATCGATTTAAATCGTGCAGGAACGCCACTTTTGGAAATCGTGTCAGAACCCGATATGCGTTCGGCAAAAGAAGCCGTTGCATACATGAAAAAGCTGCATGAATTAGTACGTTATTTAGAAATTTGCGACGGGAATATGCAAGAAGGCTCATTCCGTTGTGACGCTAACGTTTCAGTGCGTCCGAAAGGTCAGGCAGAATTCGGAACACGCGCGGAAATCAAAAATATCAACTCGTTTAAATTTGTCGAAAAAGCCATTAACCATGAAATTGAACGCCAAATTGAATTGATTGAAGACGGTGGCAAAGTCGTTCAAGAAACCCGTTTGTACGATTCAGTCAAAGACGAAACCCGCTCAATGCGTAGCAAAGAAGAAGCAAACGATTACCGCTATTTCCCCGACCCTGATTTATTGCCTGTTTTTGTTAGTGAAGAATTGAAAAACGAAATTCGCTCAAACTTGCCAGAATTACCCGAAGCTAAAAAAGTGCGTTTTAAAACGGATTACAAATTGAACGATGAAGCCGCTACCATTTTGACTTCGTCGCGTGATTTGGCGAGTTATTTTGAAAATGTAGTTAAAGCAGCGAATTGCGACAGCGTTTTATGTGCAAATTGGATAACGGGCGAATTATCAGCAGCGTTGAATCGTGCTGATTTAGAAATTACCATGTCGCCAATTAACGCAGAACGTTTTGCAGGTTTAGTGGCGCGACTTTCAGATGACACGATTTCAGGCAAAATTGCGAAACAAGTGTTTGAATTTTTGTGGAACGGAACAGAATCCGCCGACGAAATCATCGAGGCAAAAGGCTTAAAACAAATCACTGACACAGGCGCAATTGAGGCAATTATTGACACGATTTTGGCGGCAAATGAAAAACAAGCACAGCAATATCGTGATGGAAACGAAAAAATGTTCGGTTTCTTTGTTGGGCAAGTCATGAAAGCCATGCAAGGTAAAGGGAATCCTGCTGAAATCAATAAAATTCTAAAAGCGAAATTAACGTAAATGAATCCAATTTCAGTCGGTTGGGATATTGGCGGCGCACACGTCAAAGTTGCCGTTGTAGAAAATCAAGAAATCATTGCGGTTTATCAAGAACCTTGTCCGTTGTGGCAAGGTTTGGATAAATTGGAATTAGCCGTTAAAACGTTGCTCGAAAAAATTTCAAACCAGCCTCAAAAACACGCCATTACAATGACAGGCGAATTGGTGGATTTGTTTGCGAATCGTCACGACGGCGTTCAACAAATTATTCAAATGATGACGCAATTATTAGGCGATTCTGAAATTGAAATTTTTTGCGGAAAATTGGGTTTATTGCCTGTTTCTGAAATCAACGAAACTTACTTTGATGCCATTGCGTCCGCGAATTGGTTAGCAAGCGCGTCATTTGCAGCGAAACAGTTTGAAGAGGGTTTGTTTGTCGATATTGGCAGCACCACGACAGATATTTTATTGTACAAAAACGGCGACGTTGCCGCGCAAGGTTTCAGCGATTATGAACGATTGATTTCACAAGAATTGATTTACACGGGAATCGTTAGAACGGCGGTCATGTCAGTTACGCAAACCGTTTTAGACAATGAAAAACAAGTGGGAATCATGGCAGAACATTTTGCCACAATGGCTGATGTTTATCGCTTAACAGGTGAGTTGTCAGAAAATCACGACCAAACCACAACGGCTGATGGTGCAGAAAAAACGATTGAAGCCAGCGCAAGACGTTTATCAAGAATGTTGGGTGATGATTTTAAAATTGAAGAATTAGCGCGGTGGCAAGCGGTGGCGCATGATATTCGCCGACAACAGTTGCAACGTATTCAAAAAAACTGTGCGTTGCAAATGTCACGATTGGGGAAAAAACCGACGTTGATAGGAGCAGGAATTGGGCGGTTTTTAATTCAAGAAATCGCCCAAAATTTAGAATGTCGTTACGTCGATTTTTCGACGCTTTTCAAAAAAACAAGCCACCACAATTTAACGTTCAACCCAGCAGATTGTGCGCCAGCGGTGGCAATGGCTTTTCTCATTACGGATTGCCTGAATTATCAGGGCTACTCACCAAAATTTTAAAATCGGTGGCTTGCGGCGATGGCGCAAGTCCATTGATAGTTTGCTTTTGTCCAGCATAAACTAGCAAGGGCTGCCACGCCTCATCATCACCAATCACCATACCGCTTCTGTCCAGCCATTTGAATCGATAAAACATCTGTTGATTGTCGGAATCCGTATTCAAAATTTCTGCTTGAACCGACATCAGATGATTACGTTTTGTTGCCATGATATTACTCACCACTAAGTAATCCATTTCGCCATGTTGTTCGACTTTTGTCGGAATACTATTTGGGCGAGGCGGCGGAGGCGTTGCACAAGCAGATAAGGCTAATGCCGCAGCGATACATAAACTCAAAACTAACTTTTTCATTTTTTACTCCGTTTTTTGATAGAAGATTTACGCGCTTTTTTGCTAACCGCTTTAGGTGGTTTTGGTACAATTTCGGGTTCAACAACTTGTGGTGCAGGCGGCGCGATGATATTCGCGGGCATTTTTGCACCATAAACAGGTTGCGACCAATAAACTTGATTCCCAACCATTCGCGCCACAATTAGCGCGTGTGCGCCGTTAATATCAAGCGTTTTTCGGTTTAAACCCAGTGAAAATTCATGTTTGCCCGTCGGAATAGAGAATCGCGCTACATTGATGGCGGAAGGCAATGTTCGCCATGTCCGTTCGTCAGCCGATTCAGTCACCACATTGGCGACATTCAACACCACCCCAGCAAGTTGAGCATAACCGTTATTACTGCTCATCAATGCCTGTTGTGAAGCGGTTTTAATGGCGGCTCGCAAAATCCCTCGCAAAATAATACCAGGCATATCGTCTTTTAACGCCCGTTTCGACATCGCGTCCAAACTCGTTACCATCGCCAGTGGCTCTGTGTTTGCATTGTCAACATTCACAGTAAGCGGCGCATTTGTACGAGTCATGTCCGAATGTAACACAGGAAACGAAATCGGAATCACACCCAAGCCTTTATAAATCACAGGAATCGGAATCATGACCGAACTTAATGACGGAGCAACGCCGCTTTCAACAACCATCAACACATCGGTTTCATTTGGTTTTTGTTGGCGTGGTCGTGAATCCAAACCTGCCAAACCGTCTTCCAATATTTTAATATTTGGACGCAATTCAATCGCTTGCCGATAACCCGCCGATGCCAAACTCGGTTCGCCCAATGCTTCATAAACGAAACCCGCTAAATAATGGCTAAATGCGCTTTGATAACCATTTTTTAACGAAGTAATTTCTGGCGAATTCAAAGTTTCAACGGGATAACCGTTTAAATCTTTAAACGTCGTACCAATGCCTTTTTCTTTACTTTCTTTTTCAATTGCATCGGTTTCTTTAGCTCGCACTTCGGTAATTATCGCTTCGCGTTCATGCGTTTTTTTGATTTCAGTTCTCGCAAAATCCCAATCACCGTTTAATAAATGATTCAATGCTAATTGTGTCGAAAGCATGACTTTTTCATAATCATGCCCATCGTAACGGCGGGTTTTATCGTTCAATGTCACTGAACCGATATTTTCTAAAATGGCACCCGCCCGAATTTTCGCTTCATTTTCCCATTCATTCACCAAATGATCCGCCGAAAGCCACGTCGTCACGCTGTCTTTGTATTTGTTATCAAAACGTTGCAACGTGCCTTTTTCAAAGTAATACAACAAATCTTTATCGCTGCTCGTGTTATTTGAATCGAGTTGTTGAATCGCTTGTGACACTTGTCCTTGCGCGACCAAATCAACAGTTTGTTTCAGTTCGTTGTCGTAACTTCGCATTACCGAACAGCCCGAAAGTGCGAAAGTAATGGCTAAGGTTAAAGTGAGTTTTCGGGGGAAAATGAGCATAAAAATCCTTAATTTTGAGGTGCCAAAGTATCAGTTAGTACATGACTTTCCAGTTTTACATCACCGTACAAATTTATCAGTTCAACTTTAATATTGTCGTCGGCAGCGGCATCTAAAAAGTTTTCAATCACTTCCAAAATATCATGATCGACAAAATTCGTTTTCGTTGCATCAATTGTGACAGTGCTATTTTCTTCAATTTGTAAAATACATTTCCGCAACAATGCTTTATTCAAAAACGAAACATCTTTGTTAAACGAAATTAAATAATGTGAATCGGTTTTTGTCATCGTAATCGCGGCATGATAATTCGCTTTAATCACAAAAAACAAACCAATCGTCATGCCAATTACCATGCCTTTTAATAAATCCGTTCCAACAATTGCCACAATCGTGATTACAAACGGTAAAAATTGACTCATCCCTTTGTGGTAAAAATGTCTGAAAATTTTTGGATTCGCCAGTTTATAACCTGTGTGCAATAAAATTGCTGATAAACACGCAAGTGGTATTTTGTTTAAAATACTCGCCAAAAATAGCACGCTCAACAGCAACCAAACACCATGCAAAAAACACGACATTGATGATTTTCCACCCGCGTTAATGTTTGCCGCGCTTCGCACAATTACTGCCGTCATTGGCAAACCACCTAATAAACCACTTACGATATTTCCCACACCTTGCGCCTTGAGTTCTCGATTTGTGGGCGCGATGCGTTTAAAGGGATCCAGTTTATCTGTTGCTTCCAAACTTAACAGCGTTTCCAAACTCGCAATAATTGCAATCGTTGCCGCTACAACGTAAGTGTGTGGATTGCTCAAATAACTAAAATCAGGCAGCATGAAATTATTAAGTAAATCACTTGGTTTAGTAAGAATCGGCAAACTGACTAAATGCTTTGTGTGAACCGCAAATTCTGGCGCGAATTGCATCGCCCATTCGTTAAAACCGACTCCCCAAATGACAGCAATTAAAGGTGCTGGAATGAATTTCAACGTCGGATGATTTTTCAAAAATCCCCAACCAATAATAATCAGCAATGCCATGACACTGATAATAATTGAGCCAGTCGATACATTTTGTGAAAGCGACTCGAAAAGCTCTAAAAAACTCGATTGTGCGGTTTCTTGCATATAACTTTCGTCACCTTCAAAACTCGTGTCATAGCCTGTCGCGTGTGGAATTTGTTTGATAATTAAAATTAAGCCAATCGCTGCAAGCATTCCTTCAATGACCGACGAAGGAAAAAATGCGCCAATAATACCTGCGCGTAAAAAACCTAAAATTAACTGAAAAATACCCGCTAAAACCACTGCCATCAATAAACCTTGAAAACTGCCCAATGTTTCAATCGCGCTGAAAACAATGACCGTTAAACCTGCCGCTGGTCCTGAAACACAAAGTTGCGAACCGCTTAAAATGGACACTAAAATTCCGCCGACAAGTCCCGCAATAATCCCTGAAAATAACGGTGCGCCTGAGGCTAGCGCGATACCCAAACACAATGGCAAAGCCACTAAAAAAACAACTAATGACGCGGGTGCGTCATCTTTGAAATGTTGACTGTAATACTGAACGTGTTTGTGAATCATAAGAATCTCCAGTGGTTTAACGAATTCATAGTGAATCGATATTATATTTCAATCTACCATCACAAGAAAAAACAATCTAAAAACCGTCTTTTGTTTTTCTCTTCAAATAGTTTTAACGATGTTGCATGATTCGCTCAATGTTATTTTGGGCTATTGAATACTCAAAATCCAATTCAAGTGCTTTAACGTATAACTTGTAAGCTTTTTCATTATTTCCCGCCACTTCATAGGCAACGCCTAAATTATTAAACACACGCGCCTTGTAAGGTGATTTATAAGAGGCATCTTCCCATAACGCAATTTCACTGTAGTAATCTTGATTACGCATAAATGTAAATAAAAAAAATACTAATAATGTGCTAATTACGACTGTTTTAATAGCAGTTTTATATTTCAATGATGTCGCATAAAAGCAATCAATTTCAAAGCTCAACGGTAATGCAACGCCAACAAGTGCAAGATACATTTGTCTGTCATTAACAACGTCTAATCTTGGAACAATGGAATTGGTTGGTAAAAGATGCAATACAAACCAAAATGCGCCAAATCGCCACCAAAGTTTTAGTTTTGAAGACACTGTCAAATAAAAGAAAATCCCTAAAAGAAAACTCAACTGAATCGCCGTCAAAAAATCCATTTCATGAATAACAGGCAAATCAGGGTCGATATTTAAACGTCCAATCCAAAACAATTTCGATAAGAGATAAGTCACTGCATTGATTTGAGTAAGGAGATTTTCGTATAGCGTTCGTTCAGAAAAAGCGAATGTTAGAAGATTGTGATAACTGGGTTTCAAAAATAGAATCAATCCAATAATAACTAGAAAAATCCAATGAACGATTTGTTTGAAATAGGCAGATTTTAAAGATTTTGTTTCCGCAAAAACTTCCCAAAGCAATAATGCAACAGGAAGCGTAACGGCAATTTCTTTTGTGGCGACAGCCGCTAAAAATAAAAATGGTGAACAGACAAATTGCAATAACCATTTCTGTTTTTGACGACCATTGATATAAAACAGCAAACTGGTGAGGTAAAAAAACGTCATCAGCGACATAGAACGACCGCTAATATAAGTGACGGCTTCCGTTTGCAACGGATGTAGCACAAAAAATAATGCTGCAATAAAAGCCGTTTGCTGATTTTGATGAATGCCCGTATTTTCTAACACGCGACTCATGCTGAAAAAACGGACTAAATAAAAAACTAAAACACCGTTTGCCGCATGAATACTGATGTTAAAAAAATGAAAACCAAATAAACCCAATCCAGATGTCCAATTCAACGCATAAGTCAGTTTTAATAAAGGACGAATGCCGTGCAACATATCCTTAAAACAATCTTTAAGCGAATGAACTGGACTGTAATTTACAATGACGTTGTAATCGTCATACTGAAAAACCCCTTTGAAAGCATTTAAATAGACGAGAAATGTAATCCCAACAATACTGATAATTGAAAAACGTGTTGATAGACAAAAATCCCTCATGATTCCGTTTTATTTAAAAGCTATCACAGATATGTTGGTGTTTTCCTTTTTCGTAAGGTTCTGGAGTTGTAATAGGATGTGGCAGATTTTGTTTTGCCAAACATTCTTTCATTTCTTTAGTCATCGGGTCATTTGCAGCCATTTCTTTACCAAATACCATTGCACGTTGTGTCGCTTTATCGCGTTTTCCCTGACGACATAACAGCTTAATTTCATCGGTAAATGCAGTTGCTTTTTGAGCGCGTCTTTCCATTCCAGCCTGATCGATATTTTGCAAGCAACTCATACTACTATTTTTGGATGAAAAAGTTCTTTGGGCTTGATTAGCAGAAGCGTCTGACGAGGTAGACGCGCGTTCTGCAGAACTGTAACCTCTTTGAGCAGAAGAAAAATCTCTTTGCGGGTAAGACGAATTCAAACCCGCAGCATTTAATCCATAAGGCACTTGACCCGATAATATATCTTGAACCACCCCGCCTCTTGCTAAACAGCCTGACAAAAGAACGACTGCACAGCCAAGCATAAACCACGACATTTTATTGTTCATCTTACTCGCCTCTTAAAAATTCAAATTGCTCTTTTGATGCGTTCGAGAGCGTTTTTTAAATTATCCATGCTGGTCGCAATCGACAGCCGAATATGTCCTGGTGTTCCAAATGCGGATCCTGGCACAAGTGCCACACCTGCTTTTTCGATTAAATAATCTGAAAATGCTAAATCGTCATCAATACCATCTAAACGCGCCAATAATTTTTCAATATTTGGAAAAACGTAAAAAGTACCGTCAGTTTCAACGCATTCTACGCCGTCAATCGTATTCAATTCGGCAACGACAAAATCATGGCGTTTTTTGAATTCCACACACATATCGCTAATGAAACTTTGATCGCCTGTCAACGCAGCTAACGCGGCATATTGTGAAATCGAGGTTGGATTTGAGGTACTTTGAGATTGAATCGTACACATCGCTTCAATCAATTGTTCATTTCCCGCGGCGTAACCAATGCGCCAACCTGTCATCGAATACGCTTTTGATACGCCATTCATCACAATCGTGCGGTCATAAAATTCAGGGTGTGCGTTCAAAATGTTCACAAACGTGCCTTGCTCCCAAAGAATATGCTCGTACATATCGTCGGTGGCGATAATGATATTTGGGAAATCAGCAAGTATATCGCCCAACGCTTTTAATTCTTCTAACGAATACGCCGCGCCCGATGGATTCGACGGGCTATTGATAAAAATTAAACGAGTTTTTTCGGTAATTGCGGCGCGTAATTGCTCAGGTGAAATTTTGAAATTTTGTGCTTGCGTCGTTTCAATAATCACGGGAACGCCATCCGCCAACAAAACCATATCAGGATACGAAACCCAATAAGGCGCAGGAATAATGACTTCATCACCTGCATTTAAAAGAGCTTGCGTCAAATTAAATGAACTTTGTTTACCGCCGCAGGAAACTAAAATTTGTTTCGGGTTATATTCTAAACCGTTGTCGTTTTTGAATTTGTCGATAATCGCTTTTTTCAACGGTGCAATGCCATCAACAGCGGTGTATTTTGTGAAACCTTTGTTAATTGCTTCAATTGCCGCGTGTTTAATAAAATCAGGCGTATCGAAATCAGGTTCGCCTGCCCCCAAACCAATAATATCGTGACCTTCGGCACGCATTTTTGCAGCGCGAGCAGTAATGGCTAAAGTCGGAGAAGGTTTTACAGCATTGACGCGATTAGAAAGTTGGATGCTCATGTTTATATTTTGTAATTGATAGACAAAAGAAAGGTGCAAAGTCGAAAACTTTGCACCTGTTTTATAGTGAATTAACGCAAATTTTGCAATGC